>NZ_JBGCCP010000015.1:0-246650 GCF_041262705.1 Catenulispora sp. MAP12-49
CAGAAGTTGAGATCAGCCTGACGAACCGCCGGATGCGTGGCCCGCATGTCCGGTGGTGTGGGAGGCGGGTCGGGTGACCGACCCGCCTACCCGATTCCGCTATCGAGTGCGTGTGCGAGCGTGTGTCGCTGTGAGCCGCCCTGTGTCGGTGTTCGTGGCTTATCCGTGGCCTGGAAATCGGACCGTTTCCGCATGTCGGCGCCCTCGCGACCGTCACACCACGAGTCTGGTGTGAGCCACGCCGGAGACCGGCACGGCGTATGGGGAAGGAAGGACTGCGATGGTCAACGGCGAGATCCTTGCGGCTGTGTCGGCCCTCATCTGCAATGGACGAGGGTTCGACGGCGAGGCCGTGGCGCGCTTCTTTGACGATCGAGGCTGGTTGTTGGTTAGCAACTATCCGTATCCTCGTCAGTGGCGGCTTCATGGCGTCGACGCGGTTTACGAACGTGGGGAAACTCGTGACTCGATTGCCTTCATACTTCATGAGTCGCACTCCGATTGGGGCCCCACCGACGAGCAACTTGCCGAGCTGAACCACGTTCTGGCAGACGTAACGCGGCAGCTTGTCGAGGGTTTGGGCAAGACGTTCGAAGTAGCTGAAGTAAAGGATGATCCATGTCGGATGACGGAGGAGATCGACGTCCGCTACTTCCGGATTGGTTCCTTCCTAATGCAGACCGGCATCTTTGTTGGCGATGGGGTACTGCCAACGATGATCATTGCTCGGCTGGAGGATGTCTGAGCTGAGGTTTTTGAACGTCCCTATGAGCCGGCCACCCCTTGAGGCCGAGCTGAGGGGTGGCCGGCTTGCGTGAGTCCGTGCCCTTCTCAGCCTTCAGAACTGTCGCCGAGGGCGTCTTCGATCGCCTTGTTCGCGGCCCTGTCCTGATCGTCCAGGACCCATGAGTATGTGGACATCATGATCTCGACGCTGTGCCCCGCACGTTCCGCGATGAGCGCGGGATCGCGGGTGCTTCGCAAACCGAGCGACACGCCGGCATGCCGGAGGTCGTAAGGGACCGCCGCCATGAGTGAGCCAACGCGGTCGGGCGTCATCGCGAACGGCCGAGCCTCCCGCCAGACGCGCGAATAGGTGGACGCCACAATTCGGCCGCCGCGTTCGTTGCCGAAGACGCGTCCACCGCTGTTCTTTCCGGAAAATTCATGGATGTGTTCCTTCAGCATGGCGACCAGAAGCGGCGGGATCGGGACTGGCCGGATCTCGTCTTCAGCGCGCTGCTTGAGTCCCTTGTCGTCGTGCAGCGTCCCGGAGTCCGTCCATGCCTTCCCGGCGGTCGGAGTGGCCTTTTCCAGCGTCAGCAGACCCCATCCCTTGTCAGGCAGGTGACAGTCAGAAACGCGGAGCGCTATGACCTCCTCGGGCCGCATCATCGCGTAGTACATGCACGCGAAGAAGGCGACCAGGCGCCGGCCCCGCCCGCGGTCCCACGACCCGACGTAGGAGACTGCCGCCAGCAACTCGGCGACCTGGGCAGGATTCGGAACGCGGCGCCGGTCGAGGCGCTTCGATGCCTTCGGTGGTGTCCATGTGATCCGCTTGAACGGGTCTTCGTCGAGGTGCCCGACCTCGATCGCGTACTTAACGATGTTTCCGACGACTCGCCGACGACGTAGCACGGTGTTCGCCTTGCCCTGCTGGCCGTCCATCGTCAGCAGCATCGTGTCCAGGACCGCGCGAGCGGTAGCCGCGTCTTCGATTGAAGTGACGGGCAACGAGGCGCGCTTGAGCCAGTGAAGCGCCTTCCAGTTGACCGGCGGAGGCTCCGCGGCGTCAGCATGGCCGGAGCGTTCTCGTGATCTGAGACGGCGCTTCGCGTGAGCTGCGGCACGAGCACGGACGAGGCCGCCGATGGTAGGGGTTTGACAGGAAAGCACGGGTCCTGATGATCGTGTGGTGTCGAATCAGCACCATCACAGGAGCCGTGCTTTCCGTGTCATCTTCCCTGATCGAGGACCTGTCGCGCCAGCTTGAGGACGTGGTGCTGCCCTGCGGGGTCGCTGAGCTGCCCGGTCTGCCGACGCTTCTGCAGGCCCTGGCCGACGTCCCAGATCCGCGCGCGGTGCGCGGGCGGCGTTTCGCGCTGCCGTTCCTGTTGGCCACCGCGGTACTGGCGGTGCTGGCCGGGGCCAGATCGATCGCGGCGATCGCACGCTGGCATGCCACCGCGGACGCAGCCGTGGTGGCCGCGCTCGGCGGCGACCCGATACGGCCGGCGGCCTCGACCATCGGCCGGGTGCTGCATCGGATCTGCGCCGACACGCTGGATGACGCCGTGTTCGGCTGGGTCAACACCATCGTGGCCCTCGGCGATGTCGGCGGCGCCGTGCCGGCCGGACTGGGCGTCGACGGCAAGGCGGTACGCGGCGCCAAGGACGCCGACGGCAAGGCCCCACACCTGGTCGCCGCCGTCCGGCACGACACCGGCACGGTCGCCGGCCAGCGGCAGGTGCCGAAGAAGACCAACGAGATCACCGCGTTCGCTCCGCTGCTGGACACCATCGACATCACCGGTATGACCATCACCGCCGATGCGCTTCACCCCCAACGCAAACACGCCCTCTACCTGCGCGAGCGCAAGGCGTTCTACGCCTTCTACGCCATGGGCAACCAGCCCAAGCTCTTCGACGCCCTGGACATACTGCCCTGGGAGGACCGCGATCCAGACCACACAGACATCACCTTCGGCCGCGGCCGGATCGAGACCCGCACCATCCGCGTCCTGCCGGCCCCGAAGGGGCTGCGCTTCCCCGACGCCCGGCAGGTGTTCCTGATCGAACGCGAGGTCACCGACACCGCAGGCCAACGGCTGTCCCTGGTCGCCGTGCTCGGCCTCACCAGCCTCACCCCCGACCACGCCACCCCGGCCGAACTCGCCGCACTGATGCGCGGCCGGTGGAAGACCGAGGCCGTCCACCAGATCCGCGACGTCACCTACACCGAAGACGCCTCCCGCATCCGCACCGGATCCGCCCCACGCGTCATGGCCACCCTGCGCAGTCTGGCCATCAGCTTGCTGCGCCTGGTCGGCTGGACCAACATCCCCGCCGCCAACCAGCACATGGCCGCCCATCACCGCGACGCCCTCAGCCTGCCCGGTCTCGCATCATGTGAACGCTTCGGCCATGGCTTGCGGTGGAAGCTCAAGGACCGCAAGCAGCCCTGCTCCCGTAACTTCCCTTCGGAGAACGCAGCCGACTCGTTCCGATCCGAGTTGGTCACTGCGCGCAATGCCGGCGAGCCATTCGACCTCGACACAGGACTGCCTCTGTCAATTCTCCGCCGGGAGCAGGAGGTCGAAAAAAGGCAGGCCGCCAAGACGCACTTCGAGCTCGCCAAGGAGTACGCGGGGATGAAATGGCCGGACCTGTCCGGCAAGAGCCGTGAAACAACGGCCGGCGTGCTGACCGCCATCACTATCGCGCTGTCCGACGCCCGGCCACGCAAGCCGGACGAGGACGACCTGTGGAAGGTGCTCTACGGCTACGCCTTCGTACCCAACGTTTGGCCGAAGGACGAGCGGCCAAAGCGGGTCATCGCTCCGAACGGCTCCATGGACCTCACCTCCGACCAGCAGATCGCGCTGGACTGGCTGCGCAAGGCCTCCATCCCCGCCGAAGAACTCGCCAGAGCCAAAACCATCCGCCGAGCACTGGACGCACTGAAGGTCACACGGGAAGGAGGCCCTATCGCGGACGTGACCTTCAGGCGGCGGCGCGGCGTACTGAGCAACTACCTGTCCTTTCTCATTGAGAACGAGGTCTTGGAATCCAACCCACTTGACAAGCTGAAGAAGACCGAGAAGAAGATCCCGAAAGCCGTCCTTCCGGTCGAGCCGGAGGTCGCCTTCAGCCCGGCCCAGGGCATCGAACTCCTGGTCGCTCTGACGTACGTCGGCAGCTTCAAGCGCGCCCGCGGCCGGCGGCTGGTCGTCTTCTTCGCGCTGGTCATCTTCGGCGGACTGCGCCCGGAGGAAGCCCTCGGCCTCGTCCGTCAGGACTGCACTCTGCCACGCGGCCAGTGGGGCACGGTCAAGGCCCGGCACACCAAGCCGACCGCGGGCAAGCGCTGGACCGACACCGGCAACATCCACGACGACCGCGGGCTGAAGGGGCGTAGTGAGACAGAGGTCCGGCCGGTCCCGATTCCACCAATCCTCGTCGACATCATCCTGGCCCACATCGAGGAGTTCGGCCTCGCAGCCGACGGTCGCATCGTGCGCAACGAGCGCGGAGGCGTCCCAGTCTCCTCCACGCTGACCAGGGCATGGCAGGAGGCGAGGAAGTTCGCGCTCACCCCCGAACAGGTGGACTCGCCGCTGGCCGATACGCCCTACACGGGCCGCCACACCGCCCTGTCGCTTCAGCTGAGCGCCGGCGTTGACCCGGCGGACGTCGCCAGACGAGCGGGCAACAGCATCGAGGTACTACTGCGGATCTATGCGAAGTTCATTGTCGGCATGGACGAGATCAACAACAAGAAAATCGACGAGATGCTAGGCGGTATCAGCTACGGCGACACCGCCCTGCCGGGGGAGGAACCACCCCAGGAGTGATCGCCTGAAGACCCGCTCTGTGCCCGAGCCATGCCCCGGCTCGGGCATAGGGCCTAAACCCGGCCAAATCGCCTACGCGTCCGAAGCGTGGGAGCTATTCCGTTTCAGGCCATGTAAGGCACGCCACGGCCTGATCGAACTTCGTGATCGTCTGTTCCATATCGAACCCATCGACGGCCTGCACGCTTAGATCGATGGAGAGCCAGCGTGAGTCGTGCGGTACCGCGATCACGTATTCGATGCGCTTGCGGTTAGCCGGTTCAGCATCGGCTTCGGACTCCGAAACAGCGACGCTGTGATCAATACGGACCGCCGCAGAACCCGCGATCACGCCGGTACGGGCGCCAGAAGCATCCCGGGCTACACGTGCCACAACCTCGGCCGGTTCCGGCACGGCTGGTGCGGGGATCACGACCTCGGCCACCAGGACGGCCGCTCCCGGCGTTGCCGCACCGCCGGACTTTGGCGTTGGTACCAGCAGTTCGAACCCGCGCTTGGCGCGCGCGGCGGCGATCTGTGTCGCGAACAGCGCCGTGATCACGGCTCTGGTCTGTTCGGCGGCCTCGGCCGGAATCGCGTCGAACATCACATCCAGGAAGGCTTTGACGTCTGCCTCAGCGTGCTCGTTCAGGCGGATCCGACACCAATCCTCCCCCAGGGCGAGACGGTAGGTAATCGGTTCGCGCTCAGGGGTTACGGGGTCCATGGAAGCCTTTGTACACTCGGGCTCCGCGGCGCGTCGAATACGAACTCGAATATACGTGTCGTGTTTACGCATGCCGCTGTGCTGTGCTGTGCCTGGTCGGTGGCGTCTACACGGGGAGGGGGCTACCTGTGGTGCGTCCGAGCGGGTGGGACGTGTTGGGTCTAGATGGGGATCCGACGCCCGGCGTCGTGGAATCCATCCAGGCTCTAGCGAAGGAGTTCGGCGACTTCTCTCACGACGTGGAACACGCGTGGTCCTCGCTGAACTCCTTTGGAGCCGACGCGACCGCGCTGTCGTGGGTAGGACAGACCGCCGACGCCTTCAAGTCCAACTTCGGCCCTCTACCCGGCCGTCTACAGAAGCTGTACATCTCATATGGCGAGGCCTCCGACGCCCTCTCCGCGTACTGGCCCAAGATGCAGGCCGCACAGGACAAGGCGGACGCCGCACTGCGCCAAGGCCAAGACGCCGAAGTCGATGTCTCCCGCGCCACCGGCACCGCCAACAACGCCGCTGCGGACCTGAAGACCGCCCAATCGGGCACCGACCCGAAAGCAACAGCCGACGCCCAAACTGCCCACGACAACGCCCAGAAGGCTCTGTCCGACGCCAAAGGCCGGTTGGGTGCTCTCGCTGCCCAAGCGCGCCAAGCGCATGACGACCTTGAAGCCGCAGGCAAGGAATGCGCCAAGGCCCTGCACCACGCCCAATCCGACGGCATCCATAACAAGCACTGGTGGCAACACGTCGGAGAGGCCCTGTCCAACATCGGCGGCAAGATCACTCAATGGTCCGGCGAGATCGGCCAAATAGCCGCCATCCTCGCCCCGGTCCTCAATGGCATCGCCCTGCTCACTGTCGAGGTCCCAGGGCTGGACGTCGTTACCGCCAGCCTCGCCGGTGCCGACGACTTCATCGCTGCGACTGCACCCGAGGTCCTCACCGCCGGCCTCGCTATCAAAGCCACTGGGGACGGGCTCCAGGGACACTGGGATGACCTTGCCCACGACGCGTTTTACCTGGGCGCGTCACGTATGGGCGGGAGGGGCAAGGGGGGCGAGCCAGCCGAAGAGGGTGCGCCGCCTCCAGGAAGCATGGCCGTTAACCAGCGGGTCAGGATCGGCGACAAGGATGTCACCTTCAAAGGGCTGCCCGATCCGGGTGCCCTCCCGGCCCCGGCCGTTGGCGCGGAAAGCGGCATCGAGACTGCGGCGTCGGATGAAGAACTGGCCAACGAAATCAAAGAGAAGAACGAGACTCGGGAAGGGACACCCGAGGCGATTAGCACTGTAGCCTCTGACGTACATCTTCCCGATGCGTCCGCCGCTGATCCCTTGGCGACGGGAGCAATGGTCACAGGTGCTGTCGCCGATCGGATCAGGAAGAAAATACGCGAAAGGTTCGACCATTGACCACGATCGTTGACACCACATACGCACTTCTCGATGCCGCCCGGACGGATGGCTGGCTGCGAACCGATGTCAGGCGGTCGTTCTCCGATGAACAACTTCTCGATGCCGAGATGTTGAGCAATGCGCTTCTTACCGAAACGGTCTTCGAGGCCTGGTGGGAGCTGCCTGGCGAGCAGTTGCGCGCTGCAGTGGACGCGTTGATGCAGCACCGGTCGCCGGCGCACCCGCCTCTCATCGAGGGCGAAGCGTTTCGCCTAGCTGAGATCCTGGTCGATCGCAGGAAAAACGATTACCTCCTCACCTTGGACATGACTCTGGCGATGCTCAACGCCTCGCATGCCGCTGAGGGACTGTCGGTCGCGGAGATCCGTTCTCGTCTAGAGCGCAGCGCTGAGGAGTTCTTTAGCGAAGTACGCCCCACGCTTCCTGCCGAATTGCCGCCGGGTACGTCGGCACGCCGCAGTTTGCTCACGCCACGGTCGATCGACGTTGTACCCGATGCCCGGAACGGTCGGGTCGACCTTGGTCGGCTGCTTGTTCCTTTGGTACCCGGCATGACGCTCAATCCTTCAAACCAGACCGGGCCCGAGTTGGAGCAGATCGAGGTGGTGGTGGGCGAGGACGTGCTGACCCTCGAACTGTTCGAGCTTGAGGATGGGGAGGACTGGAACCTATTCCGCCGAGTCAACAAGCAAGAGTTCGAAGAAGCGGGCCGGGAAGTCAGGGAGCGACTTGGCATCTTCGGCGTCCAGCTCCTGTCGTACGTCCCTGTTGCGGGCGGGTTCCACCGGCTACGGTTCATCGGTCATGAAGAGCCGGGATGGTGCCTGCGCGGCATCGTCACGGGCCCGGCGGCAAGCGAGCCCACAGGAAGCGACGCGCTGCGTCGGCTGTACTTCGGCACAGTCGTTAACCTCTCCGCCGACGCATTGCGGCTGCCGCAAGATCCTGAGCATCTGCGCTTGGTGCATCGGGAGACTGAAGGAACTGTTCGCATCATCAGTTAAGAGCAGTCTGAAATCGCGCAAGACGCTTCCGGAAGGACCGTCGCAGAGGCGCTCTGTGTCCGAATCGTGCCCGAGTCCGGGCGCGGAGCCGTGTCGTGCGGGGCCAAACTGGCATTTATCAGGGAACAGATACCCGCTCCGGAGGCGGGTGCGTAGGTTCGAATCCTACCGGGGGCACATATGATGATCGGAAGATCTGAATAATGATGGCGCCCGGCGGGGTTTACCGTCGGGCGCTGTTCACGCCTCTACGTCTCGTAGGCCACAGCTTCATCGTCTGGCGTGCGGCGTAGGCGCTCGTGCCGTTCTTAGTCGTGTCAGGGAACGACAGTCGGTCGACAGCCCATCTCATCCCGGTGGCGCCGGGTCAGAAGCCTTGGCGGGTCTATTTCAGCTGGTGAGACTCACAGGGGCCGGCTACCGATGCAGCGAGTACTTGTGCTGGCCGGAGAGCACGAGTTCCCCGCGCTGGTTGTGGATTGTGGCGGCGGTGACCACGATGCCGATCTCGCCTTGTGGTTCAAGGGCGGTGATGGTCAGGGCGGGGTACAGGGTGTCGCCGGAGTGGACCTCGCCGAGGAAGCTGCACGACACTTCGAGGAAGCTTATGAATACTTCGCCGATGACGTGTGGGAAGAGGGTGGCTCCGGGGGCGGTGAAGGCGAGCACCTGCAGGCCGTGGACGACCGGTGCGCTGTGGCCGTGCGTGCGCGCCCACTCCGTGTCGTAGTGAATCGGGTGGTTGTCCGCCGACACTGTCTGGAACGCGGCTGCGTGGGCATCGGTGAGGGTGCGGCTCGGGGCCCGGAACACCTCGCCTACCTTGAGGTCGTTGAACGTCCGTGGCGGGACGAGGAGGAAGGCATTCGGGTCGAACGGTGCTTCGCCGGTGTGCTGATCGCTGGTCAAAATGCGACTCCTGTTCTATGGCCGATCTTCGCCACGAATCTAGAAGCCGGCCGTCGATAGCTTGTGCCGCGGAGTGCACGGTGTCTGTGCGTTGAAGGAACATGCCGATGCCGGGCACGGGGCTGTGTGCTTCTGGACTTTGCCTCGTACGTCGTGAGGCAGATCCTGCTCCCTCGTGGGTGATTCCGTCAGCCAGTATCGGTGCACTGGGTGCTTTGCAACCGTGCGCTGGAAGACAACTTGATGGCCCGGGCTGGGTCGACAGTGGCGGTGACCAACCTGACGGAAAGAAGCACCGATGGCACCGAAGAACGCCGACTCCGCCTGGTCCCCATTGCGGCAGCCGGTGTTTCGCGCGCTGTGGCTGGCCCAGTTCGCCTCGAACATCGGCAGTTGGATGCAGACGGTCGGGGCGCAGTGGCTGCTCGTCGCGCACGGCGCGGCACTGCTGTCGTTCGTTCAGGTCGCCGCGGGCTTGCCGGTGCTGGTGCTGGCCCTTCCGGCCGGTGTGCTGGCGGACCTCGTGGATCGCAGACGTCTGTTGTTGACGGTCCAAGGCGGGATGGCGGCGGTCGCGGTGGTGCTGGCCGTGATGGCGTTCGCCGGTGGGCTGGGGCCTTGGACGCTGCTGGGCCTGACGCTGTTGCTGGGGTGCGGCACGGCGTTGAACGGCCCGGCTTGGCAGGCGCTGCAACCGACGCTGGTGCCGCGCGAACAGCTCAGGCCCGCCTCCGCGCTGGGTGCGGTGAACCAGAACGTCGCACGGGCGATCGGTCCGGCGCTCGGCGGGTTGCTGGTCGCCGCGGCGGGGGTGGGATGGACCTTCGCGCTCAACGCGGTGTCGTTCGCGGGGATCCTGGTGGTGCTTGCCCGCTGGCGACCAGCCGAGACCGCACCGCGTTCCGAGCAGGAGCGGGAGCAGGCGTTGGCGGCGCTTCGGGCCGGGACCCGCTATGTGCGCCATAGCCCGAGAGTTCGCAGGATCCTGCTCCGCAGCGCCCTATTCGTTCCCGGCGCCGCAGCCCTGTGGGCGCTGATCCCGTTGACCGCGCACCAGACGCTGGGCATGGGGTCCGCCGGATACGGAGTGCTGCTGGGTGCGGTCGGGATCGGCGCGATCGCGGGCGCCTGGGTTCTTCCCAAGACCGCTGCGCTGATCGGCAACGATCGGACACTCGCGCTTGCGGGAGCGATGTTCGCGGCAGCGCTGCTCGCTGTGGACTACGTGGCGGTGGCGGCGGTTGCTTTCGCCGCGTTGCTGGTAGCGGGCATCGCGTGGATCTGGGCGCTGTCGACGCTCAACGCCGCGCTCCAACTCGGGCTGCCGGCCTGGGTCCGGGCCCGGGCTGTGGCCTTCTACCTGCTCGTGTTCCAAGGCGGCATGGCGGTGGGTGCGTTCGTGTGGGGTGTGATCGCCCAGTGGGCGGGGCTGTCCACGGCGCTGGCGGCAGCGGCTGCCTTGCTCGTCGTGGGGGTGGCGGTATCGAGATGGCTGCCGCTTCGAGACCGCCAGGTCGACCCCACGCTTAGCGACACCTGGCCGGAACCGCGACTGGTCATGGAGCCGGCTCCTCAGGACGGCCCGGTGATGGTGGTTGTCGAATACCTGGTTCTCGAACCGAACGTCGAGGCGTTCGTGAAGGCCATGGCGAGGGTGGAGTCCTCGCGGCGCCGCACAGGGGCCACATCCTGGGGCCTCTATCGGGACGCCGCCAGAAGCGACCGCTTCCTGGAGACCTTCACCGTCAGATCCTGGGCGGAGCACCTTGCCCAGCATCACGAGCGCTACACCGGGATCGACCGTGAGCTCCTGGCCGAGGCGAAGGCCTTGACCGAGCGGGAGCCGGTTGCGACGCACGCGTTCATGCAGCGTTCGTAGCCACCGGGACCGCCCTGGCCCGCGGCGTCGGCAGTGGAATATTGAACTTTCAACTACCGTTGGTGACGGCGACCGTGAGTTGACCGAGGAGGACGTCGTGCCTGCTGTGACCGTAGAGAACCCGTTGGCGCTGCCCCGTATCGCCGCTCCCGCCCCCGACGCGGTGCCGCGGCCGGTGCTGGCGGTGAAGACCGCGCCGAGTGGTTTCGAGGGTGAGGGTTTCCCGGTGCACCGGGCGTTCGCCGGGATCCGCAGCGAGTACCTGGACCCGTTCATCATGATGGATCAGATGGGCGAGGTGGAGTACGCGGCAGGCGAGCCGAAGGGCACCCCCTGGCATCCGCACCGCGGTTTTGAGACCGTCACCTACATCATCGACGGCACGTTCATACACCAGGACTCCCACGGTGGCGGCGGTGTCATCACCGACGGCGACACCCAGTGGATGACCGCCGGCTCCGGGCTGCTGCACATCGAGACGCCGCCGGAGAAGCTGGTGCAGACCGGCGGCTGGTTCCACGGCATCCAGCTGTGGGTGAACCTGCCCAAGGCCAAGAAGTGGTCCCCGCCGCGCTACCAGGACATCCGCTCCGGCCAGGTGGGCCTGGCCTCCACACAAGACGGCGGCGCGCTGGTGCGGGTCATCGCCGGCGGCATCGACGGTGTCGAGGGCCCCGGCGTGACGCACACCCCGATCACGCTGGCGCACCTGTCGATCACGCCGGGCGCGCGCGTGGAGCTGCCGTGGCGCAAAGACTTCAACGCGCTGGTGTACGTGCTCAACGGCCGCGGCACCGTCGGTGCCGGCGAGCGTCCGATCAAGTCCGCGCAGGCCGCGGTCCTGGGCGCCGGCGACACCATCGTCATCGCCGCCGACCAGCAGCAAGAGTCGCGGCACCCGACGATGGACGTGATCGTTCTCGGCGGTGAGCCGATCCGCGAGCCGGTCGTGCACTACGGCCCGTTCGTGATGAACACCGAAGACGAGATTCGGCAAGCCCTTGCCGACTTCCGCGCCGGCAAGATGGGCGTCGAGCCGACCGAGGCGATCCCGCACATCCAGCCCGGCGAAACACCTCCGGCTGCGCAGTGACCACATCGACGGACCAGCCAGACACATCTCAAAGGAAGGCAGGACCATGAGCACGGATGCCGCCCCCGCCATCGAGGTCGTGAGCAACGATAACGAGCACCGCTACGAGATCTTCCGTGACGGGGTACTCGCGGGGTTCACGGAGTACCGCGTGCGCGGGAACCGGGTCGTGTTCATCCACACCGAAATCGGCGATGCCTTCGCCGGCCAGGGGCTGGCCGGCGAACTGGCCGCCCGGGCGCTTGGCGCGGTGGCCGCCACCGGGGCGACCATCGTCCCGGTGTGCCCGTTCATCGCCTCGTGGCTGCGTAGGCATCCTGAGTTCGAAGGACGGGTCAGCTGGGAGGATGCCGAACGATGGATCGCCGGCGACCATGTCCTGGGCGACGGCTCGGGTTCCGGCGCCGTGTGAGGCGTGTGCTGTGAGGTCCGGATATCACCGATCAATGAACTGCGTCTCGCGCCATTCACGGGGCGTCATCCCGTAAGTGGCGCGGAACACTCTGCTGAAATGCGCGGCGCTCGTAAACCCCCATTGGTGGGCGACCGCGGAGATCGTGGAGATGTTCGCGCGACGTGCCAGATCGCGTCGGCACTTCTCCAGGCGACGACGCTGGATCCACCGTCCGACCGTGGCGTCTTCCCCTTCGAACAGCTTGTGTAAGTAGCGCAGCGATATGTGGTGTGCCTGAGCGATGGCCTGCGGGGTCAGGTCTGGGTTGGCGAGGTGCCGGTCGATGTACCCCTGGATCCGCAACAGCATCGCCCGGTTCCCGCCGGGGGTGTCCGCGCTCGGCCGGCCGAGCTTCTCGTCGGCCAGCACGCCGAGCAGTTCCACGAAATTGCGGGCCATCAGTTCACTGGTGCGTGGCGGGTAGGTACCCGCCCCGTCCACCAGCCCGGCCAGGAAGGGTGACAGTAGACCGCCGAGCGGCGTGTCATGGCTGACTGGCGAGGCCGTGACGTGCGCCATCTCGGACTCGCTCAGGCCCAGAACGCTTCTTGGCAGGACCAGCGACTTCGTTCGGAAAGACTGGGGAAGGGTCAGCCGGACGGGGCGTGCCATGTCGTAGATGAAGATGTCTCCCGGCCCCAGGTCTGCTTCACGGCCGTCCTGCTCCAGCCGGGCGACGCCTCGGTCCAGGAGTTTCACGACCACGTAGTCGTCTTCGTTGCCTTGCGCGACGAGCCGACGAGTTCTCAGGGCGGACAGGCAGTCGCCGTCCACCGTGACGGCTTGAAGCCGACCAAGCGGCAGAGTCTGGATTCTGCCGGAATAGACCTCGTTGGGAACGGTCATGTGCACGGCACCGAACGTTCGGGACAGCGCTTCGCGCCAGTACCCCCGTCTGCGGTGGGCGGGCAGCGAATCCGTGGTGTAGAGACTGCCCGAGTGCTGCTCTGGGCCCGGTTCCCGATCTTCCGGCGACATGGTCTCCGCCCTTCGGTCGTACGTTTCCTGATCACCGTGCCAGCGGGCCCGGGTTCACACATCGCGTGAATCCGCTAGATCAGGAGTGCAACGCGAAAGGCCCGCTACTTGACCGCTCCGCCGGTAACGCCGTCGGCGACATAGCGTTGGACGACGACGAGCAGCACAGCCGCCGGCACCGATGCCAGGACGGACGTGGCCATGATCGCGTTCCACTGGCTCGCATGAGCTCCGATGTATTGATAGACGCCCAGCGTGATCGGTCGCACGGCATCGGTGGTGGTCAGCGTGAGGGCGAAGAGGAAGTCACTCCAGGCGAAAAGGAAAGTGAAGATGCCGGCGGTGATCAAAGCGTTCCGGCTGACCGGGAGCACCACCGAGCGGAAGGTGCGCAGCCTTCCTGCTCCGTCCACTCGCGCGGCCTCGATGATCTCGCGGGGGAT
This sequence comes from Catenulispora sp. MAP12-49, assembly GCF_041262705.1. Taxonomy (NCBI): domain Bacteria; kingdom Bacillati; phylum Actinomycetota; class Actinomycetes; order Catenulisporales; family Catenulisporaceae; genus Catenulispora; species Catenulispora sp. MAP12-49. Next base: position 13,459 of record NZ_JBGCCP010000015.1, read on the forward strand.
GCCGAGCATGAACGAACGCATGATGATGATGGCGAAGGGGACGCCGGCGGTGGAGTCGGCGAGAATCAGTCCGGGGTAGGAGTTGAGGAGCCCAAGCTCGTTGTAGGCACCGTAGAGCGCGTTGGCCACGACAATGCCGGGCACCATCTGCGTGAGCAGAGTACCGAAGAGCAGGAGATTGGTCGCTCGGAGGCGGAAATGGGCCATCGCGTAAGCCGCCGGAGTCGCGAGCCCGAGACTGAGCGCGGTGCTGCCGAGTGCCACGACGAAGCTGGTGACGAGATTGCGTCCCTGGTCGTGCAAGGCGATGGCATAACCACTGAAGTCCGGATGGAAGGGGAACCAGCCTCCCTGTAGGGGATTACCTGCGGGTTGGAGCGATGCGTTCACCATCCAGTACACGGGGAACAGCATCAGCGCGAGCAGGGCGATGCCTATGATCGTGGACGCCGGGCCGGGCTTGTGCGCATGCTTCACGGGATCGCTTCTCATGCGTTTTGAGTGCGGCGGTTGGCATGCAGATAGAGGATCGCGAAGAGCAGTGAGATGACGATGAGTATGGTGCTCATCGCGGCACCACGGCCGAACTCGAACTGCTGAAACGACAGTTTGTAGGATTGCGTGGCCAAAGTCTCCGTGGCGTCCGCCGGTCCGCCGCCTGTCACGACCAGGATGATGTCCAGCACCTTGACCGTATAGATCACGCCCAGCACCAGGACGACGGTCACGACGGGGCGCAGCAGCGGCCAGGTGACATGGCGGAACGATGCCAACGGGCCGGCACCGTCCAGTTTTGCCGCTTCGTACAGATGCGTTGGGATGTCCTGCAGGCCGCCATACAGAACCGTGGTGTTGAACGGGATTCCGACCCATACGTTGACGAGGATCACCGACACCAACGCCTGCGAGGTGCCAGTGAGCCAGGGAACGCCTGACGACATGAGGTGCAGCCCGCGCAGCGTGCGGTTGACGACCCCCGTGTCGGGATCGAGCATCCACCTCCACGTCGTACCGGACACCACCAGTGGCAGCAGCCAGGGCAGCAACAGCAGCGACCGGAGAACGCGGCTGAGGGGAAACCTGCGCTGAAAGAAGATGGCGAAAGCCAGGCCGACTGTGAACTGCCCGAATATTGAGCAGAAGGTGAAAAGGAGCGTGGTGAGCAGTTCCTTGGAGAACAGGTCCGACGAAAGGACCTTCGAGTAGTTCCGCATCCCCACGAACGGCGCGACGCCGGTGTAGAACGTCGCGGTCGTGTACTGCTGAAAGCTCATCACGACGTTCTTGGCGATCGGGTAGCCGAAGAACATGAGCAGGTACGCCACCGCGGGCAAGATGAACATCCACCGGGCGAGTGGCTCCCAAACACGCGCCCGCGCTACGGTCTGATCCTTGCCCCAAGGCAGATCAGGACCCGGTCGCGATCTGCTGTGCATGCTTGAGTGCTTCCTCTGGGGTCTGCTCGCCCGTCAGTGCGGACTGAATGGCCGTGTAGATTCCGGTCGCTGCTTTGGGCCAATCGACGCCGAGTTCGCCGGTACGTGCGCGCGCCAGGTTCACGCTGTCGACGAAGGCGGCCGCCGACGGGACCTGCTCTGCGTACTGGGCAGCTACCGCGGAGCGGGAGGGCACGGTGAAGTGCTCTTCGGCGGATGCGAGCATGTTCGCGGGATCGTTCAGGCAGGCGAGAACCTTCGCCGCCTTCACCTGCCGATCTCTGGAAGCGTTCTGCGGGACTGCCCACACCTCGCCACCGAGGGGCATGACTGGGGTCTGTCCCGCTATGGGGACGGGGATGGGCGCCACCCCCCAATGCAGACTCTGGTCCTTGTTCAGGGCCGCGATCCGCCAAGGGCCGTTGATCATCATGGCTGTCCGGCCGGCGGCGAATTGGTCGTGGACGTCGGCCTGTGTCCAGTTCAGCACGGACTTCGACATGGATCCGCTCTTCACCAGGTCGACCCACAGTTGTAGCGCCTGTGCCGCCTGTGGAGTGTCCAGTTCCATCTCATCCCCGCCGTTGGACCACAGGAACGGCAGAAACTGCCAGGTTCCCTCGAAAGTGGCGTTCGCATCCACCGCCATCCCGTAGCGCCCGGGGCGGGTCAGCTTGGCCGCCGCCGACTTCAGTTCGTCCCAAGTCCTTGGTACGGCGACACCGGCCTCGGCAAGCATGTCCTTGTTGTAGAAGAGCGCGACAGTGCTGACGTCAGGTGCCAGTCCGTACACCTTTCCCTCATAGGTGCCAGCAGAAAGGATGCCCTTGGCGAAGCCGCTGGAGTCGATTCCGTACTGGTCCAGCGGAGTCAGCGCTCCGGTCTGCGCGATCTCCTGCAGATCGGGATTGTCCAGCATCAACAGGTCGGGAAGAGTCCGGGAGGAAGCCTGCTGAAGAACCTTGGGTATGAGCGCCGCCCCGGGAACGCTTGTCTGCTCGACCGTGACGCCGGCGGTCTTACCGCAGGCGGCGAGCAATGCGCCCCATTGAGCATGTTCGGTTTCGTCGGTGTAGTAGTCGAGCGCCGTGATGGAGGTGGCCTTACCTGCGGAGGACGCGGCCCCGGTCCCATTACCGCACCCTGTGGCAGCCGATGCGAGGGCAAGGATTCCAGTCAGATAGGCGGCGGTCCGCCGCGCCGGGAGTCTGGCCGGTGAGATCATGTGATGCCTTCATCGAGTGATGCCTGTGGACCGGGCCGTAGTCGGGAGACTGGGCGGACTGCGGAGGTCATCAAGACGACCCATGCCGGCATCTTCCGTTCGAAACGAATGTTATATGGATCTTCCCAATCCGCTTTCAGCGGCTTCCTGGATCATCGCCACCACGGCGGCGGGCTGCGACAGGACAACGGCGTGTGAACCGTGCAGAACGTGTTCGGTGGCCGCCATGCGTTGCGCCATGAAGCGCTGAGCTGTGGGGTTGATCAGTTTGTCGGCAGTCGCGATGCCATACCAGGACGGCTTGGAGGCCCAGGCTGGCGGACCCGACCTACCGGTCAGCGCGCTACAGGCAATCGGACGCTGTGCCACTGACAGCACATCCGTGACGGTTGCCGGAAGGTCAGCGGCGTACACCTCCGGGAACTGTTCCCGCCGGATGTACAGCTCATCTTCCTGGCCGCCTGGAATCTGGTCGAGCAAGGCGGTGGTGCGGATCGCGTCGGTTGCTGGTGCGGGGGCGAAACGGTTCGTGACGTCGATGACGTTTTCACCCGTGTCGAGGCCGAACGCCGCGATGTAGCACAAGGCCACGACGTTGTCCGCGTTCGTGGCGGCGTGGGTGATGATCGCGCCGCTGTAGTCGTGACCGACCAGCACGACTGGTCCGTCGATCTCGCACAACGCACGACTGATGTAGGCAGCGTCCTGGGCCAGACCACGCAACGGGTTCGCTGGCGCGCGCACTTTCAGTCCGGCGGCGTGCAGGAGGCTGATGACTCCCGCCCAGGACGAGGCGCCGGTGAACGCCCCATGCACGAGCACGATGGTAGGCGCCGTTTGGGTGGATTCGTGCATGTCGGTGACCTCCGACTGTATGTGATGTGTCCCGAGCCAAACGCCTTCGGACGCATGGGACATCGCGGGAACGTACCAACCTGGTCACTCACGTATCCGGCATCGCCATAACAAAGTTCGCAAGTTGTACCCGGGAGTTGACCGACAACTTACGGAAGGCAGAGGTCAGGTGAGTGTTGACGGTGTGGGGGGATACGACGAGAAAATCGGCGGCTGAACGGTTGGTGTGGCCCTCTGCGATGAGGCGTGCGACTTTCTTCTCCGAGGCTGTGAGGGCCGCCCATCCTTGTACCGGGCGCGGAGCCGTAGCAGACCCTGACCGCCGACTACCGCACTGTGCGCCGTCCAGATCCTGTTGTGCGCATGCAGCCGCGGCGTGTGCGCCTGACCCGGCGAAGATTTCACGGGCGTCAGTCAAGGCGGCCGCTGCCTGAAGCCTCCGGCCTTGTGCCAGGAACGCCTGCCCGAGATCAACGGCGGCGGCGGCCCGCAGCAGCGGACGAGGGCTTGCCTTCAACAGCTCCACGGATTGTTCGAGTAGCGCCAGATCATTCTTCACGAGCCCGATCGCCTGCGCCGCGATGCCTCTGGCTGTGGGCACAGCCGGGTTGCGTTCGGCGTAGGCTCCGGCTTGTGCGGCCAAGTCTTCGGCAAGCTCGTGGTCAGAGCTGCTGAGGGTTATGCGTATCGCGGAACCGACCGAGTTGCGCAACAGCCGCCAGCGCATGAAGGGACCTTCATGCTGCACCTGCCGAATCTTGTCGACGGCTAGCCTCAGATCCCCATCGACCTCGGCGTGGATCGCTTCCAGAAAGCGCACAGCGGCCGTGTTGCCTGGGTTCGGTTTGACCGCCAGGCGTTCTTGCGCCGCCGCCAGGTGCTCCCGCGCTGCTTCCCGTTCTCCGCGTAACAGAGCGATCCAAGAACGGATGACGCGAGCGTTCACCTGCTGAACGGGCACCTGCACGTCGTCTTCCAGACGTTCCATGGTCACGAAGTCGGCGTCGGCGTCGTCGAGCCGGCCGAGCCCAGATCGTGCTGGCCCTGTGCCCACAGCATCATCGCCTGGCGCATCGGCCCGGCATTGTGCGAGGCATGCAGAAGCAGCTGCTCTCCTGACGCGAAGTCGTCCACGTGGAGGTGCGCGACGATCTGTTCGGGAAGGAAAGCGGAATCGACGGCAGTGAGCGCGGCGAAGCACTCCAGCGCCGCCGCGTTCTCTCCTGCGTTCTGTGCGATCTCACCGAGTCCGGACAGAGCCAAGACGTGTGCCTTCCGGTCGCCGGTGGCAGTGGCGGCGCGCAGCGCGGTCTCGCCGACCTCGCGTGCCGCGACCAGGTCGCGTCCCCTGGACAAAGCCAGCGCTCGCAGGGCGGTCAGCCTGGCCGCCTCCGCCGGGGCGGCACCTCCGACTGTGAGGGTTGCCTCGACTCTGCGGCGCAGCTCCTCGGCGAGATCCATGTTCCACAACGCGCCGCCGAGGGCGGCCTGTAGCCGACTGAACGTCTCCAGCGATGGTTGGCGGGCGAGGAGCCGGTCGCCGGTCGACACCGCTTCTCGGTTCCGGCCGGCACGTGACAGACAGACGATCGCCTGCTCACCTACGTCGAACCACAGCGGCTGTGCTGGTGGCGCCAATTCCAGAGCGCGCGTCATCAGGTCGGCTGCGAGGCCAGGGGCGACCGGCAGTACGTCGTCGGCAGCGCACCGCAGTAGCGCGACGGCTTCCTCGTCTCCGGGCACAGCCCCTCTGAGAATGTGCGGCACCACGTCGATGGGCTTCCGGCCTGCGCGAGCGAGGTGGCGGGCCGTCTCCCGATGCAGAGCCTTACGGGCCGACGGCGGGATGTCGACGTAGACCGCCTGACGCAGCAGGTCGTGGCGGAAGACCAGCTGATCGCCGTCATCGTCCAGGAGGCCGGCGTGCACGGCTTCCTCGAGTGCCGGGATCAGTGCGGTGGTCGGTTCGCCACACAACGCGGCGGCCTCGTGGAAACCGAAGCCGCGCCCGAGCACCGCGCCCATCTGAAGGAAGCGCAACGTTCCGGGCTTCAACGACCGGAGTCTGCCGCGCACACCCACTACCAGCCCCGGGGGCACGAGTCCGTCCGAGGTCTCAGCTGTGTCCAGTCCGGTGAGCATCTCCACTGCGAGGAATGGGTTCCCGCCGGCTCCGTCGAGCAAGTCGAGTACCCGCACGTCGACCGCCGTCCCGAGTGCGTCACCGGCCAGTTGGCCCATGGCCGCACTGGACAGCGGACCCAACGGCACGGTGACCGTCGGAAGGTTGTCCGCCGCGGCGGCGACGACCTCATCGGCCAGGCCGGCGGGATCTTCCCGAGTGGTGAGGATCCACAGAACCGGCGAAGTCGCGAGCCGCGCCGGTAGCTGCTTCAACGTGAATCGGCTCAGCGGATCGGCCCACTGCGCATCGTCCAACGCGATCAGCACCGGCCCGCTTTTCGTCCGGCCTTCGATCGCCTCCGCGACCCGCTCGACCAACCAGATCCGCTGGTCGTGATGGCGGGCGATGTCGAGGAAGACGTCGTCGGACAGCAGTGGCTCCGCGCCGTGCAAGACGCAGGCTGCCAGCGATGAGAGCGGCATCATGCTGTGCAGCTCGTCGGCCTTGCCGAAACCGACCGAGAACCCCGTTGCGCCGGCCCGTGCCAGCGCCTCGGTGAGCAGCGTGGTCTTGCCGATCCCCGGTTCCCCCCGGATCAACGCCAGCCCGCTGCTTCCAGTGTGGGCCACCGAGGCGATCAGTGTCTGAAGCGCTTCGAGCTCGAGTTCCCGGCCGCGCAGACCGCTACGGGACAGTGAATCATGCGATATCAACTCGCCTGCCCCTTTCATCCGCCTAGCGCTCCCGAAACTCAGTCACTCCTTCCGACGTGTTGGTTCATGCTACGGCTCGACATTCGTTGCGGTGTGTCCTGAACATGTAGGTGGAGCTGTGACGTCCCCGACGAGGTGTCCGGGAACCAGCGCCGAGCACTTGTGGCTGATCTAGAACTACGTCGACGGGTACGCCGCGGTCCGCGTAACGCGGACCGCGGCGCACCTGACTTTGGGCGTCAGCCGAGAGACCGAGCCGCCTTGATGATCGTGTCGGTGACCGCCTTGGGCTGGGTGATCAGAGAAAGGTGGCCGGCCGGGACCTGCACGATGTGCGAACCGGCCCGCTGGGCCATGGCGAGCAACTCAGCCGGTGGGATGACGTGGTCCTGCGTCCCCACGACAGCCCACGACGGCAGCGTCTTCCACGCCGGGACGCCGGAGGGCTCCGAGCCGGTGCTGACGGCGAAGGGCCGCTGGCCGGTGACGAGCAGGCGCGCTTGGTCGGCGGACACTCCGTTGGCGAAGCAGGCGTCGAAGCCCTCATAGCTCCCGTTCGGAGCGTCCTTGAGGTAGGCGTCTACGTCGCCGGTCGGACCGCCCGGGTACGGGACCAGGTTCAGGAACGTCGTCGGATCGGCGGTGACGCACGAGCCGGGCTGGGCGGCGTTGATCTGGAACACGGTCTCGCCACGGTCGGGGATGTACGCGTCGTCGTAGACCAGGGCCTTGACATTCGGGGTCTGCGTCGCGGCGTTGGTGATGACGAAGCCGCCGTAGGAGTGCCCGACCAGGACGACGGGGCCCGGGATCGTGTTGACGAAGTCGGCGACGGTCTTCGCGTCGGTGTCGACGCCGCGCAGCGGGTTCGGCGGCGCGTAGACGGTGTAGCCGGCCTGCTGGAGGCGGGCGATCACCGCGTTCCAACTTGAGGCGTCGGCCCACGCTCCGTGGACCAACACGATCGTCGGCTTGGCGTGGTGCTGGGCGACCGCGGTGCCCGGTACCGCGGCAGTCGCCGAGGAGTCAGTGGTCAGGGCGACTGTACCGGCCACCGCGCAGGCAGCCGCCAGTGCGGTCCACCGGGCTTTCTTCTTGGACACCATGGAGCTCTCCTTTGGGGAGGTGATTATCGGAAGGGAATTCAGGCCGGGCGCCGGGTGTATCCGCGGTCAGCCTCGGTCAGACCGCCCCAGACTCCGAAAGCCTGGCCGGTGCGCAGTGCGAAGGCAGCGCACCGCTGCCGGACCGGGCATTCGCGGCAAATCGCTTTGGCTCGCTGTTCCCGGCGCTGGCGGGAGTCTCCCCGCTCGTAATGCGGGGAGAAGAACACCGAGACGGCCATGCCGCGGCACGCCGCCTGTACTTGCCAGCCCCAGTCGTCGAGCAGTGGCCTGGCGTTCAAAGGCTTCATCCGCGGCTCCGGCTCAGCGCTGGTCGGCCTGTGGGGCGACCAGGTGCTCGGCGAGGAACCACACTTGGGTCTCGCCGGTGCGGATGACTTGTGAAACCAGCACGTCCGCGGTTCCGTCGTCGCCCAGTTTCGCGACACGGGCAGCCGCGTCGCGGGTCTCGCCGAGGATGATCTCGTGGGCTTCGAGCAGCCGCGACAGCATCGCCGGGACGTCCTCGATCCCGTCAGGGGGCCGCGGGCTGGAGTACATCCGGGTGTCATAGGCCAACGCGATGGGCAGCTGGGTGACGGTCCCGAACTGCTGGGTCTCCGCGCTTCGCTGGTGCAGACGAGCCTGGCTGGACATGGTGTTCCGCTCCCTGGCGCGTCAGGCGGCCGGGTGCAGTGCGGCGCGCAGGGTCTGCACGGCCAACGTGATGGCGCCCTGCGCGGCATTGGTGGAACGCAGGGTGTTGAGCATGACGAAGTCGTGGATGATGCCCTGGAACCGCACGGCGGTCACCGGGACTCCGGCGGCGCGCAGCTTGTTCGCGTACGCCTCGCCCTCGTCGCGGAGCACGTCGGCCTCGCCGGTGATGACCAGCGCCGGCGGCAGCCCGGCCAGTTGCTCGGTCGTGGCCCGCAGCGGTGAGGCGGTGATCTCGGCGCGCTGCGCGGGGTCGGTCGTGTACTGGTCCCAGAACCACTGCATGCCGTCGCGGCGCAGGAAGTAGCCTTCGGCGAACTGGTGGTAGGAGCCGGTGTCGAAACTCGCGTCGGTCACCGGGTAGAACAGCACTTGCTGCACCAGCGGGAGGTCGCCGCGCTCCTTGGCCATCAGGGTGAGGGCGGCGGTCATGTTCCCACCGACGCTGTCGCCGGCCACCGCGATGCGGGAGGCGTCCAGGCCCTTGCTCGCGCCGTCGGTCACGACCCAGCGGGCGACGGCGTAGTTCTGCTCGATGGCCACCGGGTAGCGCACCTCGGGCGAGAGCGAGTACTCGGGGAAGACGACGGCCGCGCCGGCGCCGACGGCCAGCTCGCGGACCAGCCGGTCGTGGGTGTGGGCGTTGCCGAACACCCAGCCCGCGCCGTGGATGTAGATGATCACCGGCAGGGTGCCGGTACTGCCGGCGGGCTTGACGATCCGGACCGGTACCGAGCCGGTCGGCCCGCCGGACACGGTGATCCACTCCTCGTCGACGGCCGGCTTGGCGATCTCGCCGGACTGGACCTCGTCCACAGCCTTGCGGCCCTCGACCGGGCCGAGGTCGGACAGGTAGGGCGGGTTCGCAGTGGCCTCCACGAAAGCCTGGGCCTCGGGTTCCAGCAGCGGTGCGGCCGGGGTGTTCTCGGACATCGTGAGCTCCTTTTCAGGGAGGGGTTCTTTACTGAGGCCCACGCTAGGTTTCGGCACGTCCGAGGTTTTGTCCGGCGATGCACGGAGCGACGCCAGTCAGTGCACGGCCATGGCTTCGCCATTGCACAGGAGGCACCCCGAAGGACTCGCGGAACGCCCGGCTGAAATGCGAGGCGTTGACGAACCCCCAGCGTGCCGCGACGGCGGCCACCGACCGGCGGCGAGCATCGGGCGCCGACAGGTCACGGCGCGCGCTTTCGAGTCTGCGTTCGCGAATCCAGCCGTTCACCGTCGTGCCCTCTCGCTGGAAGAGCAGGTGGAGATAGCGAAGGGAAACATGGTGCTGATCGGCGATGTCCTGGGGATTCAGGTCGGGATCGCCCAGCCGGTCCTCGATGGAGGCCTTGACGCGGTCCAGGAGTACCTGCCGCGGGTCTGCGGCGGCGCGCCGGTTGCCGCTGACGTGTTCGGCCACTGCCGATCCGATGACGTCGGCTGCCGCCCGGGCGAGTGGTTCGCGCAAGGCCGGGGCGGCGTCGGCGATCTCCTGGATCAGGCCGGTCGCCAGAACCGGCAGCCGAGCCCCCGGATCATCGGCGTCAGCGCCGGCGTCTTCGCCGACACCGGCGATCGCCGTGGCCGTGATCGTCCGGATCGACGGCTCGTCCAGCCGCAGCAGGGCCCGTGGCATCACCAGGACGTGGGCGCGCTGGCAAACCGAGGAGGCGACCTTGAACGGCCGCCCGGCGTCGTACAGGGCCAGGGACCCGGGACGCAGGCGCGCCGACCGGCCATCCTGCGTCAGCAAGGCCTCGCCGGTGATCTGGAGTCGGGCCATGATGTGCCGGCGTACGTCGCCAGCAACGTTTTCGGCGGCGCGCGTGATCGCCATGGGCGCGGACTCCTCGGTGACGACCTGTACTGCGCCATACCATTCGGCGGTCAGGGAGGCCGTGAACGAGCGTGGATCCCGCGCCGTCACCTCCGCGTCCCCGTACACGCGGGACACGACACGGCACAAGGACCTGACGGGATCTTCGAACGCACACTCCTCAGTGGAGAAGCGGGTGCGCTGCCACTGAGCACGCAGTAACACCGGGGCGTTCCGTGCTCGGTCGCTCACGACGTCGCCCCGATCGCGACCGGGTCGTCGAGCTGCTGAAGCCAATCCGACGGGGAGACACCGTAGACACTGCGGAATACCCGGCCGAAATGGGCGGTGCCGGAAAACCCCCAGCGGCGGGCGACCTGTCCGACGCTCACGGCTCCCGCTCGGCTCGTGGCCAACTCGGCGCGACACTCACGCAGCCGCAGGTCGCGAATCCACCTGCCCACGCTCGTACCCTCGCCCCCGAACAGCTTGTGCAGATAACGGACGGAGATGCCGTGCGCACGTGCGATGACCTGCGGGCTGAGGTCCGGATCAGACAGGTGCCAACGGATGAAAGCCTTGATACGCAACAGCAGCACGTCGTCAGCGCCCGGCAGGTCGGCCGACTTCAGATCCAGGTGATCCGCCGCCGTGGCGGCGAGCAGACCGGCCATGCTCCGGGCGAGCCGGCCGGCGGTGGCGGTGTCGTACCGCGCCGAATCGTCGGCCAGTTGATCCATGAACGGTGACAACAAGGCCGTGACTCCGTGGGTGGGACGCAGGGCGCGAGCGGTCAGCTTCCTGAGATCCTCGTCCCGCACACCGAGAACGCTGCGCGGGACGGCGAAGATCTTCATGCGGAACCGTTCGGGATACCGGGTACGGAACGGACGGTTGGTCTCGAAGAACCCGATGTCGCCGAATTTCAGTTCGGTACTCCGGCCGTCCTGCTCGACCAGCGCCGAACCGGTGCTCTGTAGGGCCACGAAGACCTGGTTGTCGTCGCCGTGGGCGATGAAGCGGGAACTGCGGTGCACCATGCCCGGGTCGCACTCGACGACAGTGATCTGCAGGTCGCCCAGGCGGTCCGTCCACATGGTGGCGTCGTAGACGTTCTTCTCAGCGCTGATGTCCATGCCGACCAGGGTCGCCAGGACGGCATCGTGCCAGAACTCCAAGCTCTCGCGTTCTGGCACCGAGCGGGTGGTCAGCACACGGCGCCGGGTGAGTGCGGCGCGATCGGAGAACTCACGGCTTTCTACGGGGGAGTCCTGGAGTGCTGGCATGATCCCAGCCTGACGCGCCACCTCGGCGGACGCATGAGTAGAGCGACTGGTGTGTTTCGGATCGGTTTAAGTAAGCGCAGCCTTGAGGAACTCGCACCCGTGCTGAAGCGCGGCCCGGCTGGGTGGGCTGTCCCGCAATGCCTTCAGTGACACGAAATCGTGCACCGTTCCCAGGAACCGCATCGAGGTCGCCCGCACCCCGGCTTCCCGCAGCCGCCGAGCGTAAAGCTCGCCCTCGTCCCTGGCGATGTCGGCCTCCGCCGTGATGATCAGGGCGGGCGGCAGACCGGTCAGGTCGTCGAGGTTCGCGCGCAAGGGCGTGGCCGTGGGCTCGTCCCAGCCGCCGGTTCCGTGCAGATACTCCCGCCAGTACCGGCGCAGTGCCCGGCGGGTCAGGAGGTAGCCTGTCGCGAATCGCTTCTGCGACGCGGAGTCGCAGCGGGCGTCGACGAGCGGGTAGTACAGCAGCTGCGCCGTGATTCGCGGGCCGCCGCGCGTCTTCGCCAGCATGGTGAGCACGGTCGCCAGCGTCGCGCCGGCGCAGTCGCCGGACACCGCGAGCCGTCCGGTGTCCAAGCCCAATGCGTCTTGCTGGTCGGTGATCCAGCTCAGCAGCGCGTAGCACTCTTCCAGCGCCACCGGATAGCGGGCTTCGGGTGTCCGGCTGTATTCCGGCACGACGGCCGTCGTCCCCGAGCCCTTGACCAGTTCGCTGACCAGTCGCACGTGGGTCTGCGCATCGCCGAGCATCCATCGCCCGCCGTGGACGTAGAACAACGTCGGCGAGGGCGCTGACATGCCCCTCGGCCGGAAGATCCAGAACCCTACGAGATCGGAGGGGCCGACCGGCGCGACGCGGAACTCCGCTTCGACGTCGAAATCCTCGACGCAGTCGGCCTGGGCTTCCTGCAGCGCCTGCCTACCCAGCTCCGGCCCCAGGTCGTCCAGGGACGGCGGTGCGGCGGATGCTGAGATGAGCTGCTCCACCGCCGGATCGAGCACTACCGTGGACGATGGCAGGGCGTCGGCGTCGTCGCGGGGGAATAACTCCATCCGCTTCCCCTCTCGCTTTACCATGCCGACCATATTCTTCGGGCGTTCCGCAAATGTTTGCGGAGCGTATCAGAACGGTCTGCGGCGACACTATCGCGCTTCCAACAGATCGCGGAGCTGATGTCGGCTGCTGATACCGAGTTTGGGATACACGTTGTACAAATGCGATCCCACCGTGCGGGGCGAGAGATAAAGCTGCTCACCGATCTCACGATTCGACAGGCCGCCAGCGGCCAGCTGGACTATCTGCCGTTGCTGAGCGGTCAGCCCGGACAGCGCGGCGACAGGTTCGGCGTCCGGAGCCATCGCCACTCCGCTGGCGCGCAGTTCGCCGCGGATCGCGTCGATCAGCGCGGCGGCGCCGAGTTGCTCGGCGGTTTCCAAGGCGGCCGCCAGTTGCTCCCTTGCCTCGCAGACCCGGCGGCAGCGGCGCAGCCACAGCGCGTAGCTCAGGCGTGTCTGGGCACGCTCCAGGGGCCACTGCTCGCCGGCGGGATTCACCAGCGCGAGTTGAAAGCTCTGCTCCGGATCCACGGCTGGATCGACGAGGGCGGCGGCGTGATGCATCAAGAGAGTCATGCGTGTGGTGGGCCGCCGGTCGAGCTGTGCCCGCACCCGCTCCAGTATTTCCGCGGCCTCCTGTTGCCGACCTGTCCGGACAGCTGCGACGGCGAGTTCCGCGACGGCGCGTGGAGACAAGTGCGGATGTGCAGGCTCACCTTCGAGAGTGAACAGGCTGCGGAGCCATCGGAAGGCCCCGCCCCAGTCCGCCTGCGCCGTGGCGGCCGTTGCACGGGCCCGGGCCAGTCGCGCCCGGGTCGCGCCGTTCTCGTCGATGGCCGCGACGTGACCGGTGTCCTCAGCGGAGCAAGCGTCGTCGGACACGGTCTGCCCGCGCAGTGCGCGCAGAGTCGCGCTGAGCGCGCGCATGTCGCCGGCGACCCGGCTCGCCCCGATCACCGCGGCCTCGTCCTCAGCCGATTCGGCCACCGCCGAGGCCTCGATCCAACGGCCGGTGGCCAGCAGGGTGTCCACCATCGGTGCCAGCAGCCAGGCGCGCATTCCGAACGCCGAACGGGCACGCAGGTGCTCGTCGGCGCGGCGGAACTGTTCCAGGCAGGTGTCGGGTTCGTCGGCGTAATAGGCCGTCGATCCCACGGCGAGCCTGCGAACGACGCGGTCCGGGGGATCGGTCATGGCCGCGAACCGCGGCTGGTCGAGTCGCCGGAGGATCGCGGTGGCCAAGCTGTGCTGTGCCACGGCCATCACGTACGCGGTGAGTGCCGATCGTGCTTGCGAGCTTTCGAGTGGCCGCATCATCCGTTGCCCGGTACGCCTTGTGTTCCCGGCCGCTTCTGCCCGGGCGAGCATTTTCGGGATCCGCTCGTGATGCTCGGGCAGACCGGACTGGTCGGCGATGCCGGATGCCACCGCCGCCACGGCGAGCGCCAGTCGGCTGTCCATCTCGGGGCAGTTGTCGGAAGCCTCGAGGAGCAGGTCGAAGGCCTCCTTCTGATGAGAAGCCGCCGACAGCGTCGCGGCCACCGCGCAGGCCGCGGCGCATCCCAGGACGGGATCATCGTTGCAGCGGACGAAATCCTCGTGCAACGCCCGCACCCAGTCCCAGTCCCCTACTGCGGCGGCGGCTGTCAGGGCTTCGGCGAGCAGGATGGCACGGTCCGCACCGACGGCGAGTCCTGCGGCCTTCTCCAGAGCGCGCCCGGCGGCGAACCCGTCACCGCCGTCCCAAGCCGCCTCGCCGAGCTTGCGCGCGACTCGGTTGTCGGTGCCCAGCGTCGCGGCGGCCGTATGCCATGCCTGCGACGCGGAGCCGTCGAGGCCGGCCGCGGCCAAGTCCCGATGAGCCTGATGGAGATCCGATACCGGCTGCCGAGAAGCCGCGACGCTGCGGCCGAGCGGATGCCGGAAGACGATGAGCCCGTCCACGACCGTGATGACGCCGGCCGCCTCGGCCGGGGCCCAGACGCCGAGATCGTCGGTACCCAGCGCGGCCATGACGGCCGAGATGTCTTCGCCCGGTACCGCGATCGCCGCGTAGAGCAGAGCGCGTCGGGTCTGCGGCGGCAGTCGACGGATCCGTTCCCGGAGTCCGGATCCGACCCGCGCGTGATCCGACAGCACCGCGGCAACCGAAGCCCGATTGTCGGCCGGCTCCTCGCCGCGGCACAGTTCCAGCAGCGCCGCCGGATTCCCCGCAGCCTGCTGGAGTGTCTCCAGCCGCCTCCGACCGGCGGGCGCGCCGGGCTGCGCGTCCAGCAGCGTCGCGGCCCACCGAGGGCCGACCGGCCCCAGACGCAGGATTTCCGTCTGGGAGGGCAGGCAAGGTGGGACAGCATCACCGCGCGCCGCGAAGAGCACCGACACGCGGTGATCCGAGCTGTGCCGCGCCAACCAGCACAGGGCAGTCAGGGACGACTGGTCGCCGTCTTGGACGTCGTCGACCACGATCAGGGTCCAATGCGGACCGTTCATCCGGCTCAGCAGCGCTCGCGCGGCCGCCACGCTCCGTATGCGATGCGGAGTCTGGGCCGAGCCGTGCGACGCCTCTCCCGGGGAACCGGCGAGCAAGCGGCGCAGGGTGGCGAACGGAACGTGCTTCTCGGCGATCCAGCACTGTGTGGACAGCACCTGAACGCCTTCGCCGGCGGCCTGCTCGGCGACGGCCCGCAGGAGTCGCGTCCTGCCTATGCCTTCCTCACCGAGCACGAGAACGATGCGGGAGTCGCCTTGAGACTGCCGAACCCGGCCGAGAATCGCCTTCAGTTCGGCATCGCGGCCCACAAGGCGGTCCCCGGGTGCGCGACGTCGTCCGTCGCGACCGGCGTCTGCCGCCGCCCCGTCTGCCGCCGACCCGTCTGCCGTCTCGATCATCGCCTCGCGTGCTCCAGATCTGCTCCGTCTCCGGCGGCCGGACAGCGCCTGGCCGGTGTCGTCGATTCTTCCGGCGCCCACGATCGGCGCGCATCTGGCAAATGACCAGTCGCCGTGGTAGACGGGCTTGGCGCTGCGGCCGAGCGGTCCGGCTGGCACGATGGCCGCTCACGCAAGATCATGGTTGTGGAATCGAGGAGCTTCGTGGAAGCCGGGATCGACCACCAGTCCGCGCACCCGATCCTGGGGCGTGACCGGGAGCTGTCATGGCTGGCGCGCCTGGTGGACGCCGCTGACGGCACAGATGACCCGAAGGTCCTGGTTCTCGCCGGGGCGCCCGGCGTCGGCAAGAGCACCTTGGTGGATTGGACGGCTGAGCAGGGGCGAGCGCGGAGAATAGGCGTGCTGCGGGTCCGCGGCAGCGAGGCAGAAACCGACCTGTGTTTCGCGGCCGTCCACCAACTGCTGCGTCCACTGCTGCCCGAAGCCGAGGGGTTGCCCGAAAAGGCTCGCGCGGCACTGCGCGGCGCGTTCGGCATCGACGGGGCCGAGGCCGCCGTCGATCCGCTGCAGTTGCGTTTCGCCGTGGCCGCGCTGCTGTCCCAGGCGGCGAAGCGGCAGGCGCTGCTGCTCCTGATCGACGACGCCCAGTGGGTCGACCGAGGATCTCTCGACATCCTCTCCTTCCTCGCCCGGCGCCTGGACGGCGAACCGACCGCACTGTTGGTCGCCTCTCGCGAGGAATCGGTGCCGGACCGCTTCGACCGGGACTTCCCGCACCTGGTCGCCGAACCGCTCGACCGGGCTGCCGCCAGCCGGCTCTTGGACTCCCAGCCCGAACCGCCGCGGGGACGGCTGCGAGCGCAGATCCTGGAGCAGGCCGCGGGCAACCCGCTGGCGCTGATCGAGTTGGCCCGGGCGGTCGCGGAAACCGACGGGGCAGACCTCGACCGCGCCGAGACTTTGCCGTTGACGAAGCGCCTGGAGGACTTGTTCGCCGCCGACCTGTCGGCGCTGCCGCCGCGGACACGCAGAGCGCTGCTTCTCGTCGCTGCCGGCGCCACCCGGTGGCCCGATCTGCTGCGCGCCGATCCGGAACTCCGAACAGATCGGGCGTTGGAGCCCGCTGAACGTGTCGGTCTGGTGCGAGTCGAAGGCGGACACCTGGTTCTGCGGCACCCGCTTGTCCGCTCGGCCGTCTATCAGCGTGCTTCGTTCAGCGAGCGCCGATCGGCACACCTCGCGCTGGCGGCGGCCTTCGCCGACGAGCCCGACCGCCGCGCCTGGAACCTGGCCGCGGCAGCCGTGGACCAGGACGAGACGGTCGCGTCCGCGCTGGCCGACAGCGCCGATCGCGCCCGCGGCCGGGGCGGCCAGGCGGCGGCGGCCGCCGCCCTGGAACGGGCGGCGGAGCTCACCCCGGATCCTGAGACGCGCGCACGGCGTCTGCTGGCCGCAGCCCAGTCCGCCATGTTCGCCGGCTATCCGCAGTGGGTCAGCGACCTGGCCTCGCGAGCCGATCAGATCACGGGGGATCCAGTGGTGCGGGCGCACGCCGCGATGTCGGGCGGGTGGGCACTGGGCGTCACGCTCCGCCACGATGACGCGCTGGCCCTGCTACTCCCCGCCGCCGAGCGAATCGCGGCCGTCGACCCCGGCTTGGCCTGCGGAACGCTGGCGGTAGCGGCGACGTCCGTCTACAACTCCGGTACCTCGCCCCACCGGTCCGAACTGCTCCGTATCTATGACCTGTTGCCGGAAGTGGGCCATTCGGTTGCCAGCGCGTGGGCATTGGCCGGAACCGAACCCCATACCCGTCGCCGTCAGGCCCTGGAACTGGTCGACGGTGCCGAAGCTGTTCTGGACCGGGATTCACTGGCGGACCACATCACGCTCGGGGCCGCCGCGTGGATCCTGGACCGGACCGAGGCCGGAGCGCGCCTGCTCGGCCTGGCCATGGACCAGCTGCGGCGGGCTGGCGCCAGCGGCACGGACGCGACCGCCGCCCAGGCACTGGCCCTGGCACGATTCGAAGGTGGCGCGTGGGCCGCCGCGCACAGCAATGCCGAAGACGCGATGCGGATGGCCGCCGAGGCCGGAGCTGACAACGTCACCATCGGCTCGCGCATTCTGCTGGCCACTCTCCAGGCACTGCGCGGCGACCATAGCGCCGCGCGTTCCCAGGCGCTCGCCGCGGTCCAGGGCGTCGATCTGCGCGCGTCCCGAAGCCTGCACGTGCGGTACCGCCACGCCCTGGGACTTGCCGCCATGGTCGAGGGCGACCACGTCGCCGCCTACGAGCAGCTTCGCAGCACCTTCACTCGTGATTTCGTGCCCGCGCCGATCCACTACCACGCCTCGGTGTACTGCCTCGGAGATCTTGCCGGGGCCGCGGTCCGCGTCGGCCGGACCGAGGAGGTGCGCGCCGTTCTGAAGGCGACCGAAGCGGGGCTTGGACCCGACAGGTCGCCGCGGGTGGACGCGATCATGAATCGCGCGGCCGCGCTGCTGAGCGAGACGGACTCCGACATCGCCGAGCGTTATTTCCTGGCGGCGCTGGAAGACCCGGCCTGCACCATGTGGCCTTTCGAGCACGCCCTGGTCCAGCTCGATTTCGGGGAATGGCTACGGCGGCGGCGGCGAACCGCCGATGCCCGGCCACGGCTGGGCACGGCCCTGGAGATCTTCGAGCGGCTCGACGCCCGGCCGTGGTCACGACGTGCCGCGTCCGAGCTGCGGGTCGCGGGCGGTCCCACGCCCGCCGCCCAGCCCGAGGAAGCGGGCCCGGATGCACGCCTGACCCTGCAGGAAAGGCAGATCGCCGAGTTGGCGGCGCAGGGGCTCACCAACCGCGACATCGCGGCCCAGCTCTACCTGTCGCCGCGCACCGTCGGGTACCACTTGCACAAGATCTTCCCCAAGCTGGGCGTCCGGAACCGGGCCCAGCTGCGGGACGCTCTCACCGAGCTGCCGCCGGCGACCGATTAGAGCCGCCGGCGTCAGACTCGCGCCGGGATCAGCCGGCGGTGCGCACCGCCTGAAGGATCACCTCGGCGACGGTCTTCGGCTGCGAGAGCGCGACGGCGTGTGACGCGCCTTCGGCCTCGACCACGGTGGCGCCGGCGCGCTCCGCCCCGAAGCGCTCCACCTCGGGGTTGATGGCGTGGTCCGCGCCGGCGACGAGCGCCCAGGCCGGCTTGGTCTTCCAGGCGGCGGCTGAGGCCTTCTCGGCGAAGGCGTCGGCGGCGAGCGGGCGCTGCGCCACGGCGAGAACCTTCGTCACTTCTTCGGCGACGTCGGCGGCGAAGACCGACGGGAAGGCCTCGGCCGTGATGCTGACCTCGACGGCCGGGTCGCCGCCGGGCACCGGATACGTCCACTCCTTCAGGTTCTCCACCAGCGGGCTGGCCGGGAACCGGCCCTGCAGCTCGCCGAGGCTTTCGCCCTCTTCCAGGACGTAGGCCGCCACGTAGACGAGTCCGACGACGTTCTCGGCCTGGCCGGCGACGGTGATGACGGCGCCGCCGTAGGAGTGGCCGACGAGCACGACCGGCCCGTCGATCTGGGCTGCGACGGCCGACACGTAAGCGGAGTCGGCAGCAAGCCCGCGCAGCGGGTTCGGCGGGGCGATCACTGGCACGCCGGCTGCCTGAAGCTCGGCGATGACGCCGGACCAGCTGCCGGCGTCGGCGAACGCGCCGTGGACAAGCACGACGGTGGGTGTAGTCGCGGCCATGGTGGTGCTCCTTCGCAGGATGAAGTGGTGGAACGGGTTGGTGCGACGAAGCTAGGCGCTGGACGGGGTCCGATTTTGACGCCGGACGCATGGATAGTCGCCGACAGCGCACAGCTGGCCGTGCCGTGCGCGTCTGGACCGCGAACGGTGCGCTGGCGGACAAGCCACGGCGCCGAAGATTCCTAGCTTGGTCGGAAAGGACTGAGCATCGTAAGGAGCGCCATGGCACGGCAGACAGTTGCCGAACAGTACGTCGACCTCCTGGCCCGAGCCGGTGTCCGTCGCATCTACGGTGTCGTCGGCGACAGTCTCAACCCGGTCGTGGACGCGGTGCGCCGGCACGGCGAGGTGGAGTGGGTCCAGGTACGGCATGAGGAGGTCGCCGCCTTCGCCGCCGGCGCCGAGGCTCAGCTGACCGGGCGCCTGGCCGCCTGCGCGGGATCCTGCGGCCCACCACGGAGCCGTGGCCGCGTGGCTCAACCCGAGCGTGTCGAAGGCGGTCACCCGCGCCGTTCACATCCCGATCCTGCTGATCCCGGACGGCCGGAAGTGACGGCGCCTGCGGATCCGAAACCCTGAGAACGAGAAAGGCAGCCATGGCGACGCAGTCCAGCCCCCGGCCCGCAATCGACCCCGCCGGGGGCGACGTTCCCGTTGACGCCCCCTCCCGCCAACTGGGTGGCAGCATGCCGGGCTGGCTCGTCGCGTTGTTCGCCGTCTCAACCGGCGCGACGGTCGCAAACCTCTACTACGCACAGCCATTGCTGTCCACACTGGCCGAGTCGTTCAAGGTCAGCACCGCCACGGCGGGGGCGCTGGTGACGGTCACCCAGATCGGCTACGTGCTCGGCATGCTGTTCCTGGTCCCGTTGGGCGACCGGGTGGAGAAGCGGCGCCTGGTCACCATCCTGCTCGCCGTCACCGCCCTGGTCATGACCGCTGCCGGCGCGGCGACCGGCTACGCGATGCTCCTGGCAGCCTCCCTGATCAGCGGCGCGACATCGGTCGTCGCCCAGATCCTGGTGCCGTTCGCCGCAAGCCTGGCGCCGGACCACGCCCGCGGCCGGATCATCGGCCGGGTCATGGCCGGCCTGCTCACCGGCATCCTGCTCTCACGCACCGTCAGCAGCCTCGTCGCCGGAGCCGCCGGATGGCGCTGCGTGTATCTGGGATCAGCGATTCTGACCGCACTACTCGCCGTCGCCTTGCGCCTGATCCTGCCGCGGCACCCGGCCACCACAGACCTGTCCTACCACCAGGTGCTGCGCTCGACGGCGCGGCTGGTCCGCTCGCATCCCGCCCTTCTGCGCCGCGGGTTGTACCAAGCCGCGGTCTTCGGATCGTTCAGCGCCTTCTGGACGACGGTGTCCTTCCTGCTCACCGGCCCCCGCTTCCACTACACGACGACTGGCGTGGGGCTGTTCGCTTTGGTCGGCGCGGCGGGCGTGGTCGTGGCTCCCGTGGCCGGCCGCTGGGGAGACCGTGGACTGGCCAGCCCCATGACCGGGGCGGCGCTCCTCCTCGGAACCCTCGCATCGGCGCTGACCGGCATCGGCGCACACAACATCGTGCTACTCGCCCTGGCGGCGATCCTTCTGGACATCGCCGTCCAGACCACGCTGATCCTCGGCCAGCACGTCGTCTACCAACTCGACCCCGCCGCCCGCGCCCGGCTAAACAGCGTCTACATCGCCACGTTCTTCGCCGGAGGCGCAGCAGGATCGCAGCTCGGAACAATCCTGTACCGCACCGGAGGTTGGGCCGCGGTCGCCTGGCTGAGTGCGGCGCTGCCGCTGGCTGGGCTGCTCTACTGGATGACCGAGCGCCCCTTGGCCCGCGGGAGTGGCAGGAGGCGTATCTTCACCTGGCCGAGCTCGTCCCGCACGGCGGGGTGCGCTACCTGCTCATCCGGCGCACCGCCACCGCAGACCGGGGCCGGAGCCCAGCGGCGGTAGAACGCCAGCCCGCCGCCTTGAGCTCTCGCGGTGACAACTCCCGGTCTGCACGAGTTCTTCGCGATGGCTGCGGGCCTCGCCGGAGCGGTGGAGGGTCTGATCTTCGGGGCGATTTCCGGCGGGGGCAAGGATCCGAGCGAGCCGCGCGACGCCGGCGACGTGTGAGGCAGATCGGCAGCGTGCCGACGCCGGCCCTCGCATAGTCTGCGGGACCGGCGTCGGACGCCTGGGCCGGACGCCCGGCGTGTGTCAGTTCACGTTCAACGTGACGTCGTCGAGGACGAAGTCGGTGGTCCCGAAGTCGGCGTCGGTCTCGGTGCCGGTGAACTTCAGCGTGACCTTCTGCCCGATGAACTGGTTCAGCGAGAAGGTCTCCTGGTCGTACTGGTTGTCGGCGTCCAGGTTGCTGAAGTCGTGCAGGGTTGCCAGGACGGTCCCGGACGGGTTGAGCACCTGCACCGCGAGCGTGTCGTCGGCTTTGGTCGTGGTGTACTCGGCCGTGTCGATGTGCCGCCAGAAGGAGAACGTCGCGCTCTTGCAGCCTGCCGGGATGCTGACGGTCTGCGCCAGGGTGTCCGTGGCCGCGTAGCCGTAGCCGTCCAGCCAGGCCAGGTACGAACCGGAGTGGGCGGGCTCGCCGTAAGACGACGGGACGATCGCCCCGGTGGTGCCGGTCCAGGGGGCGGAGCCGTTCTCGAAGCCGCCGTTGGCGATGAGCTGCGCGGCGGTGCAACCGCCGCCCCCGCCGGAGGCGGTCACGGTCCAGGAGAACGCGGTCGAGCCCGAGGCACCGGTGCCGTCGGTGGCGGTGACCGTCGCGTTCGAGGTGCCCGCGCCGGTCGGGGTGCCGGAGATCAGACCGCTGGCGGAGTTGATCGACAGTCCGGACGGCAAACCGGTCGCGCTGTAGGTCAGCGTCTGGCCGGCCGCCGGGTCAGAGGCCTTGATCTGCAGCGAGGCCGCGGTGCCGACGGTACCGGTCTGGTTGCCGGGGTTGGTCACGGTGACCGTGTCGCCCTGGCCGCCGCCGTGGTTGAGGATCTGGTGGCTGATGGCGCAGGCGTTGGTGTCGTTGGACCACGAGGCCTGCTCGGCGAAGGTGCCGAAGGAACCGAACGAGACGTTCGCGGCCCCGCCGGTCTGGCCCGGCTGGATCCACGCGCACTCGTCGGAGTTCTCGTACCCCTTCGTGCCGCCGGTGGTGCCGGGGTTGGCCCAGCCGCTGACCGGGTCGACATCCGACATCATCTCGTGCCACTCGTGGCCGAGGGTCATCGTGTAGCCGTCGAGCGCCCCGGACGACGTGCCGTTGACGAAGCCCACACCGCAGGTCGCGCCCATGTCCGTGTTGTACGGCTGGTTGGAGAAGGCGATGTTGCCGTACGGGGTGGAGGCCGCGCCGCCGGACAGGCTGCTGTCGGCGGTGAAGGTGTGCCAGGCACAGTAGCCCTGGGGGTACGGGGCCTCGTAGTTGTCCGGGTCGGTGCCGTGTGCGGACAGGATCACGTAGTAGGCGTTGCGGTTGGAGGCCGCGGTGGTGTTGCCGAAGTGGGCCGCCGCGGTGGTCGCCTCCTGGGCCAGGGCGTTGCCGTTCGGCTGGCTCGGCTCCGCCGCCGAGTTGTCGTTCCAGACGCCGGCCAGCACGCCGCCGCTCTGATAGGGGACGAACTGTGAGGCCGGCAGGGTGGACGGGCAGCTGGTCGCACCGACGGAGACGCCCGCACCGTCACACCACTGTGTCAGGTCCGCTGACCAGGTCTCGTTGTTGGTGCCGATGCCCTTGAACATCTGCTGCGCGGCCGACGCAGTGCCGCTCGGGTCGCCGGTGAACTTGGCGTCGCCGCTGGCATCAGTGCCCTGTGTCCCCCACTGGGAGCCGTAGAAGACCAGGTAGACCTTGGTCTTGGCGCCGCTCATCACGCCGATGCCGTTGGTCCCGCCGCCGAACGCCAGCGTGTTCGCGCTGGTCGCGGCTGAAGTGGTGGCCGCAGTGGTGGCGGCGTCAGGGTGGGCGGCGAGGAAGGACCGGATGTGCGCCTGCTGGGCGACGGTCGGCATCGCGCCGTGGTGCGTCTGGAAGTACGCGACGATCGGATCGGTCGCACTTGATGAGTGCTGCGACGTCGAGGCGTTCGCCGTGGTGGCCGACAGTGCGCAGGCTGTCAGGCCTATCACCGCTGTCGCTGCCGCGCCGAAGCGGCGTACCGAGGTACGTTTCGGAGACACGTGCCATCCCTTCAAAGGGTGTGTGGCGCACGGAATCCGGGCAGGGGTCACCGCCTGCGGGACCGTCCGCAGTGGCAGCCGTCTGCCCGCCGTGCAGTGGGGTGGTGGGCGCGCGAAGCCGCAGGGGGTGGAGCGGTTTACGCGCGATGCGTGGAGCGTGTAGCGAGAACCTACTCGCGGCTCGGTGGCAGGCTCAATAAATTGCTAAATGTTAAGGCCCTAGTCGGTGGAATCGGTTGCGCTCCACTGCCACTGCACGCCCAGACGGCAGGGGCCGAGGTCCAGGGCCACGGTCGAGGCGACACCGAATTCGTCCACGTTCAGCAGGCGTTCGGTGAAGTCCTCGGAGTCGACGGACGGCGCGGAGATCTGCACGCAGCGGACTGGCAGCGTCGCGCTCGTGAACTCGACTTCGAGCACGTACTCGCGGATCGGGTGAGGGATCCTGCGTTCCCATCGGGTGTCTGGGGTGAACGGGGCCGACATGTCCACGCGGTGTTCCATCACCAGGTATTCGCCCTGCCGTAGGGGATGCCCGAAGGCCAGCTCCGCGACGACCAGCCCCGCTGTGTGGTCGGTGACGACCCGCCCCAACGAGCAGCCGCGGAGCGGCACAACCAACGGGGTGTTGTCCCCATCGGCGTTGTAAACGGCGAGCATATGGTCCGGGCCGTCGGCCGTGGCGCGCAGAACTCGGCGGTTCCACAGGGAACGCAGGAAGCCGTCCGGCCCGACTGTCACGCGGTCATGGGATGACAGCCCGATCAGCGCCTGACCCCAGATGGTGTCGAACTTCCGTAGCGCCTCGATGACGGCGCTCTTGTCGTGATAGATGGCGGCCAGGTCGATCGGATCGCCAGTGGACCTGCGGCCGCGCGGTCGCGGCGGCTCCAGGAGTACGGCGAGTGTCCTGGGCACCAGGCCGAGGATGTCCTCCAGCCGGGCAAGCGCGATCAACGAGGCGTCGCGCTCGGGCTGGCTTCGTCCGGACTGCCAGTGGCTGAGCGTGGCCAAGCTGACCGGCGTCCCCGATACCGCCAGCTTGGCCTGGATCCGTTCCAGGCTCAGGCCGCGCGCCCGGATCGCGGCTCTCAGCGCCTTGTGGAAGGGGCCCACGGCCAGCAGCGCTTCGAGGTCGGCGGGCTCGGCCTGTCCGGCGACCTGGTCCAACTCGGTGCCTCCGCTCGGTGGGGTGCCCCAGGATAGACCCGAATCGGCATCAAGGGCGATATGCATCGTGGATTCCGCTTCGGCAAGTGGTGGACCGAAGTGGTTGTCCAGGTGGTCCGTCCACCGGGGCGCAGCGGGCGGTGGCGAGTTGCGGTCCGGCTCGCCGATCATGTGCCCAATGTTCCTGGACGATGGGAATGCGGTAGAGCTGCCACTGCCAGGGCTGACCCGGGATCGGGTTCAGCCCGCGCGCTGGACGTTGCAGCAAACGCAGGGTACGTGCTTTGCTTTCTAGCGCCTCGGCGTCGCCGATATGGCAAATACTGTGCCCGTGCCACATCTTCAGGCCTCGTCCCGGCGGCAGGCGCACAGCAGTCCGCCGCTGAGACACTTCAGGCATTCGGCCTGTACTAGCCCCTTACCGCGACCACCGCGACCACTCGCCGATGCGGATTGCCTCGTCAGCCGGCCGCTACGAGACACAGGCTGCCTTCACGCCAACGTCGGTGATCGCGTGCGGAGATTCTGGGCCACGGGTACGTTGATGTGGATCCCGCTGTCGACTTGTCAGAGGTAGGTCATGGAGCCGAGGGTTCTGACCAACGAGGTGAAGGGTGAGGGGTCCCCGCTGGTCCTGCTGCCAGGCGGCCTCACAGGATGGGTGTCATGGGCGTCCTACGCCGACTCGCTGGCGTCGAGGTGGCAGACCGTTCGCGTCCAGCCGATCCACAACGAGCTCGGTTCGGCCGGTGAGCGTGGCGACGCCGGGTACACCGCGGCTATCGAGCGCGACTCGCTGCTCATGACCTTGGATGACCTCGGGATTGGAACAGCCGACTTCGTGGGATGGTCCGGTGGCGGGCGCGCACTCATCGAGTTCGCGTTGGCGTATCCCGAGCGGGTGAGGACGCTGACGCTCGTGGAACCTGCGGCCTACTGGATCCTCGACGGGCTTGGTGAGCCCGATCCCGAGGTTGCTCATCTCAACCGTTTCTTTCACGGGCTGGCCGGCCAAGACGTGAGTGAAGACGACTTGGCCGAATTCTGTCAGCTCGCCGGACTCGCCTCCTCAGCAGACAAGGCCCGGGACAATGCCCACTGGGCGAGCTGGGTTCCGCACCGGATGGCCTTGTCCTGGGGCTCGGAACAGGCCGACCGCCCGGAGCGGGGTGTCGATGACCTGGCGGGCGTCTCGTGCCCGGTCCTGCTGGTCCACGGGAACCTGACCGCCGACTGGCTCAAGCGGGTCGTCGCCGTCCTCGATGAGCGGTTGCCCGACACCCGAGTCCTCGAACTGCCTGGCGATCACGCATGTCATCTCGAGAACCCGGACGCGTTTCCCGCCGAGCTGGAGCGGCACCTGGCCCGGTGAGCAATCGGACTGATGCGAGACTCGCTTGTGTAGCGGGCGTGGACGAAGCAGTTCCCTGCGGTGTCGGATTTGCCGGTGTCGTAGGCCATCCAGCGGGTGAGCAGCGTGAACTCGGCTGCGGCGGCGAACTGGGCGTGACCGACTGCATCGCTGAAGGTGCCGGTGGAGGCGCCTCTGGCAGGCGATGACGACTGAGGGAATCCCGTGCGTCGTGATCTCGCTGATCGTCAGTTCCCGGGTGGGCGGGCTGTCGGGCGCGCAGATGCTGCACATCCGTGTGTGGCACGACAAAACTCGGCGCCGTCGCCCGCGGCCCGCGACGACATCCCGTTCGTCGGAGGTGACGCGCGGGACAGAACGACGGCCGGTCTCCACTGAGATGGACCGCCGGAGTGGCTGGGAACTGACGGAGGATCGACGCCATGCTCAAGCTCCGAGTCAGCCCGGACGGCCTGGTCCGGGCCGGTTTTCTGCTGGCCGAACAGAGCCAGCCGTTCACGGCCGCCTTTGCCACGTCCGGGCCGTACGACCTCTCGCTGCATGTGTGGCTTCCCGACCTGGCCGGTCCGCGCGCGCACGGTGGTCGGGTCTGACGCCACCCGAAACAGATCCGTTAGCACTCTACGTCCCGTTGCGCCGCGGCGCCGCTTGGCCGGTTCGGTGTCCCCTCCGGCGTGCGGTCGGCGGGCGATCGTACGAGGGTGAAGGTATTCGCTTTTCAAGCGCGGGAGGAGCGCCGGTCATGGACATGAAGCTGGAAGTGGTGGTGATACCGGTCGCGGACGTGGAGCGGGCTAAGGACTTCTACACGGGTCTGGGCTGGCGGCTGGATGCGGATGTCCCCACGGGCGAGGATTTCCGCGTGGTACAGGTGACCCCGCCTGGTTCTCCGGCCTCGGTCATCTTCGGCACGAGCGTCACCGCGCAGGCTCCGGGAACGGCGCAGGGACTGCACTTGATCGTCGACGACATCGAGGCCGCGCACGACGAGCTCAAGAGCGCCGGCGCTGAGCCGAGCGAGGTGTTCCACGATGCCGGCGGCGTATTCCACCACGGCGGGACAGACGCTCGGGTGCCGGGTCCGGACCCGCAGCGTGGCAGCTACGGTTCGTTCCTCTCATTCAGCGACCCGGACGGGAACGGTTGGGTGCTCCAGGAGATCACCACCCGGCTGCCGGGACGGCTCGATCCGTCGGTCACGGCCTTCTCCTCGGCCTCGGACCTCGCCGGCGCGCTGCGCCGCGCGGCGGCCGCGCATGGCGAACACGAGAAGCGAACTGGCACCGAGGACCCGGACTGGCCGGACTGGTACGCCCGCTACTTGGTCGGCGAACAGGCTGGGACCGAGTTGCCGGCGTAGGTGTCGTTGAACCCGTAGCGCGGCGCCGCGCTTGCCGGAGCGATCGTCGGGGCGCAGGAATCTGGAGGTGGTGCATGAACGGCACCGACGGTGTGATCGCGGCGGGCGGCGGTTCGCTCGGACCACGGCTGCGATGAACCTGCGAGTCTGGCTGAAACAGCGTGATCCCGGCTTCATCGCGTTGAGGCGGGCCGCGAGGGCCGCGGTGGTCATGCCAGCCGTGTTCGCGGTGGCCGACAGGGTGATCAGCAATCCGGTTCTCGCGACCTTCGCAGCGTTCGGGTCGTTCGCCACCTTGTCGTTCGTCGACTTCACCGGCACGATGCGCGAGCGGCTGGCCTCGCAGACCGGGCTGGTGGCCGTGGGGGCGCTTCTCGTGGTGGTGGGCACACTGGCGTCGCGGCACATCTGGCTCGCCGTGCCGGTGACCTTCGTGATCGGGTTCGCGGTGTTCTTCGCCGGGGCTGTCAGTTCGGCGCTGGCGTCCGCGACGAACGCACTGCTGCTCAGTTTCGTCCTGGCGGTCACGCTGCCTGGATCGCCGAGCACGGTATCCGACCGGGTGCTCGGGTGGCTTCTGGCCGGGGCCGCGTCACTGGTCGCGATCGTCCTGCTGTGGCCCGCCCCGACCCGCGAGCCGCTACGGTCGCCGGCTGCTAAGGCCTGCCGTCTGACTGCGCAGCGGTTGAGGGCCGAGACTGGTTGCGTACGAAGCGGTTTCGACCCGCGCGCCCTTCAAGCCGAGCGCTCCGTCGCCGACGAGGCGGGCAAGGCCGTCGCCGCACTGCGGAGCGCTTTCTTCCGCACGCCATACCGTCCCACCGGCCTGACCGCGTCGGCACGTATCCTGGTGCGCCTTGTCGACCAGATCATCCGGCTGGAGTCGATACTGGAGCGGATGCCCTTCGAGGCGGGGCAGGGACCGGCCGATGAAGTGGTCACCCGCGTGAAGCTCGCGGCGGCGGAAGTACTCGATTGCGTGGCCGATGTCCTGCAGACCGGCTCCGCCGCGGCACCCCGGCTGGGCACAGGCCTGGACCGGTTGCGCAACGCACGCGCGGACATGGAGAAGTTGACCACCGAAGGGCTGCCAGTCCGACACTCTGCCGCGGTGCTCGCCGCCCAGGCCGGTGCGGGCCCCGCTCAGGCGGCCGCCGGCTTCGTCGACGATCTGCTGCCGAGCTTTCGGGCACAAGAGCTGACCTCCGCCGTCACCGCGATCGCGACGACAGCCGAGTCGGCGTTGGCTGATCTCACCCGTACCAACTGGCAGCGGTTGACCGGGCGGAGGAATCCGGACGCGGTGGGCTCGCCGCTCGCCTCCGCGCGGGAGCGTGCAGCGGCGCACGTCGAGGTCCATTCTGTGTGGCTGCGCAACAGTGTGCGCGGCGCAGCGGCGCTCGCCGTCGCCGTGCTGGTCGTTGAGGTCTCCGACGTGCAACATGCCTTCTGGGTGGTGCTCGGTGCACTGGCCGTGCTGCGGTCGAACGCGTTGACCACCGGGCAGAACGCGCTGCGCGCCGTCGCGGGCACGGCTGTCGGCATCGTCGTCGGCGGAGCGGTGGTGTATCTCCTGGGCTCGCAGATGTCGGTGCTGTGGCTGCTGCTGCCGATCGCCGTCTTCTTCGGCGGAATCGCTCCTTCCGTGATCTCCTTCGCCGCTGGTCAGGCTGGGTTCACCGCGACAGTGCTGATCCTCTACAACATCATTGAACCGGCCGGGTGGCAGATCGGGATCGTACGCGTCGAAGATGTGGTCATCGGCTGCGCCGTCGCCTTGTTGGTGGGGTTGCTGTTCTGGCCGCGCGGTGCCGCCAGCGCTTTGTCCCGGTCCTTGTCGGAGGCACTGTTCGACAGCGCTCGCTACCTCGGCAAAGCCGTGGACTACGGAGTGAGCCGCTGCGACCGCGTCCCGGTTCCGTTGTCGCTGCCGGCAGGTGAGGCGCGTCGCGCGGCTGCGTCGTCCAGGCGCCTGGACGACGCGTTCCGCAACTACCTCGCGGAGCGGGGCGCCAAGCATCTTCCGCTGGCTGACCTCACGACCCTGCTCAACGTGGTCGCGGAACTGCGGCTGACCGCGGATGCGGTGCTGGATCTGTGGAACGACGTCGGGCCCAGGGCGGACGGCGACCGGGCGCAGGCCAGGCAGGAGGTACGAGGCGCGGCGGACCGCATGACCGCGTGGTTCGCCGAGGCGGCCGACGCGCTGCTCGGGGCGGGGGAGCCGCCGCGGCCCGCCGGTCGGGACGATGCCTCGGGCACGCGGCTGGTCGCCGCGCTCGGCCGGGATCTCGACGGTGACAACGAACGCGGCGCGGCAGCGGCGGTACGCATGATCTGGACCGCGCAGCACGTCGAGACGGCCCGCTGCTTGGAGGCCGGCGTGGCCGGACCGGTTGGGAAGGTCCATGCCACCGGTCGGGCACGCCGCGGTGGACCACGCTTGCTGCGCACATCCGTAGAACCGGCGTCCGCGTGATCAACGTCGGAACGGGTACTCGCGGCCCGGTGTCAGAAGGCGAACTGCTGTCCGCCGTCGATGTCATAGGTCGCCCCGGTGAGTGCGGTGTTGGCCATGATGTGCACGGCGAGTGCGGCGACATCGGCGGGGCCGACGACCCGGCCGATCGGGAGGTTCTCCCGTAGTTCTTCTCGACGTTCGTCGAGCTTGTCCTTGAGCAGTGACGCCGAGAGTGGGGTGTCGACGAAACCCGCCGCGATGAGGTTGACGCGAACGGGCGCGAGCTCGAGCGCCAGCGCCGCGACGAACGGCGGAAGCGCGGCGGTGGCCGCGGGCACGATCCCGAGGCCGCGACGGACGCGCCGCCCTCCAGTTCCGCCCATCAGCAGCAGCGTGCCTCCTGGTCTCATCTTGCCGGCCGCGTTGCGCGCGATCTCGAGCCCGAGCACGACATGGTCGCTGAGGGCTTCGCGCACTTGGTCCGCATCCATCTCCAGCAGCGGCGTGTAACTCGGCCCGCCGGCCGTGACCAACACGTGGTCGACGGGATCGGGCAGGTCCCGGAAGAAATTCCGCAGAGCTGCGGCGTCGGTGGCGTCGAAGGCCGCGGTGCGTTGCACGCCGAGCTCTCGCGCAGCTCGCTCCAGTCGTTCGGGGTTGCGGCCGGTGATGACGACGTCGGCACCCTCGGCTCGGGCGCGTCGGGCCGTTTCCAGGCCGATACCCGCGCTTCCGCCTATCAGGACGACGGTCTGCCCGAGTAGTTCGGGTTCACGCCGAGCCGCGGTCGAGGTGTTCGGGGTGTTCATTCGTCCTCCTCGCGAGGCGGCCGTCGCGGTTGCGCGACCCGCGCCAGGCGGAGGCCTGAACGGCGGGGACATCAGCGAACCGGAGTCACTCGGCGGGCAGCGGCACAACTCCCTTCACGATCGAACGAGTAGCGAACCACCGCCTGTGCGCATACGCCATCCAGGGCCCGGGCCGTTTCATCCCAAACATATTTCAGACGTGATCACACACGGCCTTGTGGTCACTGGGCGGGTTTTTCGTCAGCGTTGTACTGTTGGTTGAAGCCTTGCATGATCGCATCTGGAGCATCTGCCAAGATACGTTCGCTCGCTCGTGATGCAGGTCCGGTCCGCTCATTTCCGGGTGCTTCGAGAATCCGGTACTGCCGACAGTCACAGAAAGCGAATCGTGGAGCAATGGATGAAACAGAACATTTTCATGTTGACGAAGTCTCCAGCTCCTACTGGCGGGTGACCTTCGACAACGGTCCCGTCAACCTGTTGGACCCTGACAGCGTCGAGCAACTCGCCGAACTCGTCGGCCGAATGGAAAACGATCCGGACCTGACGGTCGCGGTCTTCCGCAGCGAGAAGCCCGGCTACTTCATGGCCCACTGGGACTTCGCATCCGACAGCGCGCGCGTGCTGGGCATGCAGCCTGGCCCGACAGGGCTGAACCCGTACGTGGACAACTTCGTACGGCTCAGCAGGCTACCGCTGGCCACCATCTCCGAGATCCGCGGTCGCACCCGCGGCGCCGGCAGCGAATTCGTGCTCGCCACCGATATCCGATTCGCATCCGAACAAGCGACCTTGGGCCAGTTCGAAATCGGGGTGGGCACCGTTCCCGGCGGCGGTCCCATGGCCCGCCTCGGCCGCCTCGTCGGCCGCGGCCGCGCCCTGGAGATCCTGCTCGGCGGCGACGACATCCCCGCAGCCCTCGCCGCCGACTACGGCTACGTGAACCGACTCGTGCCAGACGCGCAGATCGAGGAGTTCACCGACGCGTTCGCCCGCAGGATCGCGTCCTTCGAGAAGGTCGCCGTCACCGGCATCAAGCAGCTGGTCGACATGGCCACGCTGCCCGATGACGAGGAGTTCGCACGCGGACTCGCGGCCTACTTCGCCACTGCCGGCCGACCGGAGAACCGCCCCTTCATCCGGATGCTCTTCGACAAGGGGCTGCAGCAGCCCGACGGTATCGAGACCGACCTCGGCACTGCCATCGGAAGGCTGCGTCTGAGGGCCTGAGCGTGCCCTTGTCGATGGCCGACTCCTCCGGCGTGAAGCGATAGTCCTCCAGGCAGCCCCAGGCTGTGTCCGCCTCCGCGACCAGCACCGC
This sequence comes from Catenulispora sp. MAP12-49, assembly GCF_041262705.1. Lineage (NCBI taxonomy): Bacteria > Bacillati > Actinomycetota > Actinomycetes > Catenulisporales > Catenulisporaceae > Catenulispora > Catenulispora sp. MAP12-49. The sequence goes on from NZ_JBGCCP010000015.1 coordinate 45,078, forward strand.
CCGATCCTGATCAGCGGCCAGATCGAGCAGCGCCTCCCAGAACATGCGCGCGCCGCGGCGGTAGACCAGGATGCTGTCCTCGATCGGCTGGCCCGCGACAGCGCGGGCGCGCAGGAACTCATGCAGCTCGGACCGCAGATAGCCGTCCGGCGTGATCCCGTTGACCATCCAGCGCAGTACGAGGTCGACGTTCCAGCGCACCACGGCGGTCCGGTCCACGGGCCACTCGAACCTGGTGTAGGCCGGCAGTCGGACGAACCCGCACCGCGACGCCGAGGTCGACCTTCTCCAGAGCGCGCCGCGGTTCACCGCCCACTTGACCCGTGCCGGATGGAGAAGAAGCCGCATTCACGGCTTGGTCTTTCCACAGTTGGTGTAATAGAGACCGATCAGGCGAACGCGGCCACGGTGTTTCCGCAGGTCGGCTGCGGGCTGGTTTGCTGTGTTTCCCTCCGGGGGCACATACGATGATCAGAAGATCTGAATGACGGTGCCCGGCGGTGTTGACCATCGGGCACCATTGTCTTTCCTCGGAGGCCACAGCCTCGTCGTCTGCTGTGCGGCGCGGGGAGGTTGGCGCTGGCCTCGCCGGTGAATGTGCTGGGCCCGGTCATCCGGTTGCCTGAGTGCATCCGCATGGGCCTTTCGCCTGTTGGGCGAAGCCGATCTCCCGCTGGTTGACCCGCAGATGTGCTCGATCTCAGCTGGCACCGGCCTTGGCGATGATGCCTGTCATCTCGTCGCGCCCGAACGCGCGCATCGTCGTCGTCCTGACATTCCCGAGGGCGCCCAGCCGCAAGAGTGCTGCGGTGACGGTCTCAGCGTCCGGTGCTTCGACCACCGCTACGAGGTCGTATGTGCCGATCGTCCAGAAGAGACTCACAGTTCGTCCGCCGAACTTCTCAACCATTTGGCTGAAGGCATCGGCTCGTTGGGTGCTCTTGGGATAGTCCCGGATCCCCTGGTCGGTCCAGTTCAGGAGGGCGACGTAGGTCTGCATGGTTCCTCGAATCCGTAGGCGGTGTCCTCGTGAATACCGCTATTTCCGCTCTCGTCCCTGAGCGAACACGTCGCCGTGCTTGTTCACTGGAACTGCTCAACGCGAGACGCTGGGCTGGACTCGGGTCGTCGGGTCCGGCAGGTATAAGGCTCCAGGCCAGCGATGCTGATCTGGAGCCTTGCGATGTGTGCTCCCCATGTGGAGTGCTAGGAACTGGCTGGGGCCTGCGTCGCCGCTACCAGCCGGTTCGTCTTCGCCTTCTGCTCCAGTGGCAGGACGCGGAGGGTGTCGGACTTGATGGCCTGGTGATGTTCTGGCGCAAGTTCGGTGTGCGGCGGGCGGCAGACGCCGCCGTGTCGGCCGGCGAGGTCCATCGAGAGCTTGATGGCCTGGACGAACTCGGTGTGCGAGTCCCAGCGCAGTAGGGGGTGGAGTTCGCGGTAGAGCGGGAGGGCGGTCGCGACGTCGCCTGCAGTGGCTGCGCGGTACAGCTCGTTGCAGAGGGATGGGAGGGCGTTCGGATAGCCGGAGATCCAGCCGACTGCGCCGGCTGTCGCCAGCTCCAGGAGGACGTCGTCGGCGCCGATGAGTAGGTCGAGGTCGGGTGCCAGTTCCTTGATGTGGTAGGCACGGCGGGTGTCGCCGGAGAACTCCTTGACGGCCTTGATGTAGCCGGCTTCGTGGAGCTTCTTGAGGAGCTCGGGGACCAGGTCGACCTTGGTGTCGATGGGGTTGTTGTAGGCGACGACCGGCCGGACCCTGCGCACCGTCCACGAGGCAGAAGGGCGGGTCGTCGAGGAGTTGGTGCGGTCCGGCCACGCGCTGAGCCTGTGCCAGGCGACGTTCCCGGAGTCACCGGGTGTCGTGGTGCGGCCCATCGCCGGGGATCCGTTGTGGTACCGGCATCTCTTGGCGTGGCACGCGGCGGGGCCGTTTGCCGGCTCCGAGGCCGCGAGGGTGTGATGGAGAACGCCGAGGCGGCCCATCGGGCGGCGGTGCGGCGGAGTCCGGCTTATCGGTCTTGGCTGAACGCGGGTATATAAGGCGCTGCTATGGGGTTGTTGTCTCCCGACATCGCTCCCACGCTCGTACCGTCGGCCGAACAAAACCACCGCACGGTGGGCTCGCTGCGCCTGATCGTCGGCGACACCACTCGCCTTGACCATGGGGAAGGCGCCCGTCGCGCGCGGGATTCGGGAAGTCGGATTCCCCGTCCCCGACGCGCTCTGCCGTCCCGGGCCGGAGTACTCGGCCGGAGTGCCTGCTTGGTGCCCGGAGCGTGATCCTCTGCCTGGAGCACAGAGCATCGAACCCTGATTCAGGAGTCTTCCATGACCCCAGCAGACGGCGACAGACGCCGCCCCCGCATCGCCTTCCTCTCGGTCCTGTCAGCCCTGCTCGCCGTGTTCGCCCTGGTCGTCGTCCCTGCCGGCCCCGCCCACGCGTACAACGGGAGCACGTCCGCGTGCGCGTTCACCGGCACGACCGGCTACACCGACGAGGGCCAGCAGAACACCATCGGCACCGATCCCGACCGGTTCCAGGTGCCCTTCGACCCCACCGGGACGGTCGCCTACAAGACCCTTCGGGTGGGCATGCTGTACGTGGACTTCCCGGATGCCCAGGGCGCCGGGAGCCTCGCCGACTACTACAACCGGCTTTCGCCTGCCGCCGCCTGGATGTGGAACGCCTCCTACGGCCACACGTGGCTCGACATCCAGGCGCCGCTGAACCGGTGGCTGCGCATGCCGTCGGCGTCCACCGCCTACGGGTGGCCGGGAACCCCGGCCTACGCCAGCCAGCAGCAGTACGTGCTGGACGCGGTCACGGCCGCCGCGAACGCCGGTGTCGACCTGTCTCAGTACGACATGTTCTACATCGTGCCGACCAGCAGCGCGACGGCGATCAACAACTCGCCCACCTACATCTGGAACTCCGGCAACCCCGGCGTGGTCGTCGAGGGTACGACGGTCAAATGGGCTGTCACCTTCGGTCAGGACATCTGGGGATCGTGGGGCTACCACATCGCCGACCACGAGACAGGTCATACCTTCGGGCTCCCCGACCTGTACTCCTTCACCGGAGACACGCACCAGTTCGTCGGGGGCTGGGACATCATGGGCGATATCGGCGGGCCGGGGAACCAGTATTTCGGCTGGCAGTCCTGGAAGCTCGGTTGGACCAGTGACAGCGAGGTCTCCTGCATGACCGCGCCGGGCACATCGCTGCGCACCCCTTTGAACCCGGTCGAATACGCGCCGGTCGGTGGCAGATGGCGGATCGTGGTACTCAAGACCGGTTCGACCTCCGCCTATGTCGTGGAGTCGCGAAGGTCTGCCTTGAATGATCCCAGCCTCTGCTCCACGGGTGTGCTCATCTACAAGGTCGACTGGTCCGTCGCCACCGGTACCGGGCCGATCCGGGTGGTGGCCAACCCCGGCGCCGCGGCGCCCCCCGCGGGCTGTGCCGCGCTGGATATGGACACCTGGCAGCCCGGCCAGACCTTCACCGATTCCAGCACCAACGTCACCATCTCGGTGGTGAGCGGCCTGTCCGACTCCAACGGCGACACCGTGGACACCTCCATGTGACCACTGTCAGCAGGAGCAGCGTCCGAGGGCCGCATCGCTTCTCACGCCGACGGGCGCAGCCGGATTCTCCGCGATGACCGCGTCAGCGACACTGAGCGCGGTCATCGCGGAGATGTCGCAGACCGCTCCGATGTGGAACAGCGAGCGGGTCTCGGTGATGACGTCGTTGTCGCCGGCGCGCAGCACCACCCGCAGGTCGGGGGAGATGGCCAAGGCGGCGATGGCGACCTCGACGTTGTCGAGTTCCTCGGCGCCCATCGCGGCCAGGGCGCGGGCTTTGGGCAGCCGCAGCCGGTCGAGCACCGAGCGGTCTTCGGCGTGGGCGATCAGTACCGGTATCCTCGCGGCCTTGGCCAGGCGGAGGTTCGCCGCCTGCGGGTCGCGTTCGACGGCGACGACCGGAACACCCAGCCGGCGCAGCGCCAGGCACAGACGGAGTCCGACCTGGCCCAGGCCGACGACGACCACATGGCCCGACCGGGGTACCGTGCGGGATCCGATGATGCCGGCGCTGCGCACCGACAAGGACCGCTCGACGATCCCCGCCGTGAACAACGCGGCGAACGTGATCGTCAGCATCATCCCGGCGCTGGACACCACGAGATACCAGCCCGGTGCCCGTCCGGTCTCGACCATGCCGACCGTGGAGACCAGCCGGGCCGCGGTGTACAGGGCCTCGGGCCCGTCCTGGTGCAGTACGCGGGCGGCCATCAGCCATTCGGCGGTCAGCGCCGCCAGCAGTCCGACCAAGCCGACGAGCAGCATCTGGCTGGCGTTGTCGTGCGAGCGGACCTGGCCGGCCAGAGCCCGCGCGACGCGACGGATCCGGGAGGGGCGGTGCTGCCATACAAGGGCGTTGGCATCGCCCTCCGGCGTTTCCACCACGGCCGGCGGAACCGGCTCGGAGGTCTCGACGGCCGGCGGCCGGTCGTTCAGGCAGGCGGCGGTGATGACCGGGACGGCGATGTCGGCCGGCGACGTGACCCGGCAATTGGGGATGGCCCTGACCAGTTGGTCGGCCACGGTGCGGTCGAAGACCGTGACGACCAACCGGATCGAGGGCCGCAGGTGCTCGACCAGCAGGGCGTAGCGCAGTGCCACGACATCGCCGCGCACCACGATCGCCACCGCCCCGACGTCCGGGCCCAGCGCCGTGCGCAGGCCCGCCTCGGTCGGCTCGGGGAGGTGAACCACCGCGTGGCCGCTGCGGGTCAGGGCGTCACAGGCCCGCCGCGCCGTGTCCAGCCCGCCGATGACCAGCACCTTTGATCCGTCCATGACGGGACGGTAGCGGCTACCACCCCCTTCACGGACAGGCCGTTCCAAGGGGTGGTCAGGCATCTCACGCGACTCCACCCAGGTAGGCCTCGACGACCCGGGTGTCGACGGACAGCTCGGTCGCTGTGCCTTCCAACACCTTCTCCCCGTTCTCGATCACGCATCCCCGGTGTGCGATCTTCAGTGCGGCCGTGGCGTTCTGTTCGACGAGCAGAACCGCCGTCCCGCCGCGGTTGATGTCCCTGATCACCTCCATCACGGCGGCGACCATGATCGGGGCCAGGCCCATGGAAGGTTCGTCCAGCAGGAGAAGACCGGGGCGGCCGACAAGGGCCCGGCCTATCGCGAGCATCTGCTGCTCGCCGCCGGAGAGCGTCCCGCCTTGCTGGGCTCGCCGTTCGGCCAACCGCGGCAGCAGTTCGTAGACCTCATCAACCCGGCGCGCGAGTTCGGCACCGTCACGGACCAGATACCCGCCGACGAGCAGGTTCTCGTGCACCGTCAAGGTGCTGAAGACGCGCCGTCCCTCGGGGACGTGCACCACCCCACGGGCGACGATCTTCGGCGGGGCCATCCCCGTGATCTCCCGGCTTCCGTGAACGATCCGGCCCGCGGCGGGTTTCACCAGCCCGGACACCGCTGACAGCGTGGTGGTCTTGCCGGCGCCGTTGTTGCCCAGCAGGGCCACGATCTCCCCTTCGCCCACCGTGAGGTCGAGTCCGCGCAGCGCCTGTACTGCTCCGTACTTGACGTCGAGTCCGCGGATCTCAAGCATCGTGGGTCCCCTCTCCGGCGAGTTCGGCACGAGCGGCGTGGATCTCGTCGTCGCCGGCGTCCCTGCCGAGGTAGGCCTCGATGACGGCGGGGTCGCGCCGGACGTCCGCCGGAGTGCCGTCCGCGATCTCCCTGCCGAAGTTCAGCACGATCACCCGCTCGGACACCTCCATGACCAGGCCCATGTCGTGTTCGATGAGCGCGATGGCCACGCCCAGTTCCTGGATCCGGCGGATCAGGGTGAGCAGTTCGGCCTTCTCGCCGCGGTTGAGCCCCGCGGCCGGTTCGTCCAACAGCAGCAGTTTCGGCCGTCTGGCCAAGGCGCGGGCGATCTCGACCCGGCGCTGTTCGCCGTACGGCAGGTGGCCCGCCAGACCTGCGCGGTTCCCGCGGAGCCCGACGAAGTCCAGCCACTTGTGGGCCTCGTCGCTGCTCTCCCGCTCGCTGCGCCGGTAGCGGGGGGTGTGCAGCATCGCGTCGAGGGCGCTCTGTTTCAGCCACAGGTGTGTGCCGGCCCGTACGTTGTCCAGCACCGACAACTCGCCGAACAGCCGCAGGTTCTGGAACGTGCGAGCCAGGCCGCGGGCGGCGATCGCCGACGGGCGCAGGCCCGCCACCTGCTCACCCGCCAGCCTGACGGACCCGGCGGTCGGCCGGTAGAACCCGCTGGCGCAGTTGAAGGCCGAGGTCTTGCCCGCACCGTTGGGGCCGATGACCGACACGATCTCGCTCTCGCCGACCGAGAAGCTGAGGCCGTCGACCGCTCGGATGCCGCCGAAGGCCAGCCGCAGATCGCTGATTTCGAGAATCATGTCTCCTCCTTCACCGGCACGTCGCCGGCAGCGGCGCCACCGAGCACCACCTGGTCGTCGGGTTCGCGCGAGCGATGCGGCCACAGGCCCTGCGGGCGGAGCAGCATCATGACGATGAGCAGGACACCGAAGACGAAGAAGCGGTAGTCGGCCAGGCCCCGCAACAGCTCGGGCAGCAGGCTGATGACGACAGCACCGACCACGACGCCGCGGGTGGAGCCCATACCGCCCAGCACGACCGCCATCAGGACGAGGGCGGACTGCAGGAAGGTGAAGCTGGCCGGGGAGATCGCCGAGAGCTGGGCGGCGAACAGCACGCCCGACAGCCCGCCCCAGACCGCACCGGCGACGTAGGCGGCCAGCTTGACCCGGTAGGTGTTGATCCCGCTGGCCTCGGCCGCGTCCTCGTCCTCGCGGACGAAGCGCCAGGCACGGCCGATCCGGGAGGTGCCGAGCCGGGCGGCGAACAGCACCCCGACCGAGACGATCACCAGCGTGGTGTAGTAGAAGACGGCCGGATCGGACAGGGCGTCGCCGAACAGACCCGGGATTCCGTAGATGCCCGAGGGGCCGCCGGTGATGTCCAGGTTGTTCGCGGTGATCCGGATGATCTCGCCGAAGCCGAGGGTCACGATGGCCAGATAGTCGCTGCGCAGTCGCAGTGTCGGGGCTCCGATCACCAGGCCGGCCACCACGGTCGCCACGATGACGGCCGGCACGGTCGCCACCAGCGGGATGTTCAGCCGTGTCGCGAGTACTCCGCCGACGTACGCGCCCACGGCGAGGAAGGCGGCGAAGCCCAGGTCGAGCAGTCCGCAGTAGCCGACGACGATGTTCAGGCCGACGGCGAGCATCACGAAGATGGCCGCGCTCGTCATCACGTTCAGCGCGTACGGGGTGGCGGTGACGAACGGGGCGAGCAGGCCGATCGCCAGCCCGCCCCAGCCGATCCGTCGGCTGGCCAGCAGTCGCGAGACGACTTGTGGTTTCCGGGCGGCCGCCATCACACGCGCTCCGTCACGCGCTGGCCGAGCAGGCCGGTCGGCCGCACGGTCAGGAACAGGATGAGGAATCCGAAGGCGAACACGTCCCGCCATTGGCCTCCGAACCAGTCTGTGCTGAACGACTCCAGCAGACCCAGGACCAGGCCGCCGAGCATGGTGCCCTTCAAGTTGCCGATTCCGCCGATGACGGCGGCGGTGAACGCCTTGAGCCCGATGATGAAGCCCATCAGGAAGTCGATCTTCCCGTAGTAGGCGCCGGACATGACCCCGGCCGCGCCCGCAAGGGCCGACCCGATGAAGAAGGTGCGGGAGACGACCGAGTCGACGTCGATGCCCATCAACAGGCACGCCTTCGGATCGAGGGCTATGGCGCGCATCGCCCGGCCCTGGCGGCTGTGCATGACCATGGCGTTCAGCGCCAGCATCAGTCCGGCGGCCACGGCCATGAGCACGAGTTGCTGAACGGTGGCCCGGACGCCGAGCACCGACACGCTGGTCCCGTCGAGACGGACCGGATAGACCCGCGGGTCGGGGCCCGCGGCCAGACTCACGCCGTACTCCAGCGCGAAAGACGCGCCCACCGCGGTGATGAGCAGTGACAGCCGCGGTGCTCCGCGCAGCGGCCGATAGGCCACCCGCTCCAGCGCGACGCCGCTCAAACCGGTCGCCAGCATCGCCAGCGCGAGCACGAGGAATAGCGAGACCAGCGAACCGCCGGGGATCGCTCCTCCCAGTGAGCTGAGCATCGCATACCCGACGAACGCTCCGAGCATGTAGAGATCGCCGTGGGCGAAATTGAGCAGTTTGATGATCCCGTAGACCATGCTGTAGCCGAGGGCGACCAGGGCATAGAAGGAACCCACGAACAACCCGTTCCAGATGAGCTGTGCCATGCGGACCCCCGGCCTAGTTGAGGGAGTCCCGCAGGACGAAATCGCCGTTCTTGACGACGAGGATCACGAAGCCGCCGTTGCTCAGCGTGTGGTCGGAGGTGAACTTCAGCGGCCCGGCGAAGGTCTTGAAGCCGTTCAGGCCCTCCAGCGCGGCGGTGACCTTGCCCCCGTCGGTGCTGCCCGCGTCCTTGATGGCCTCGGCGGCGACCCGGACGGCGTCGTAGGACTGGGTCGAGTACGGGCCGGGTTCGGCGCCGAACTTCTGCTTGTAGGAAGCGATCCAGCTCTCGGCGCCCGGAGTGGTCTGGGGCGTCTGCGTCATGGTCGCGTAGACGCCCTCGGCATTCGCGGCGCCGGCGATCTGGACCAGCTTCGGGTCGACCGCGCCGTCGGCGACGAGGAACTTGCCCTTGTACCCGGCCTGGCGGAACTGGCGGATGAGCAGGCCGCCTTCCTGGTAGTAGCCGGTCCAGTAGATGTAGTCGGGGTTCGACTTCAGCACGCTGGTGACGTTCGGGCTGTAGTCGCTCTCGCCCGGGTTGATCGCCTCCTCGGTGGCCTTCGCCGGACCGCCCGCGGCCGTGCCGAGCTGGGCGTAGGTGAGGTCGGCGATGTCCTTGGAATAGCTGGTGTTGTCGTCCATGACGGCGACCTTCTGCGCCCCGTCCTTGGTCAGCCAGGCGATGGCGGCGGCGGCCTGCTGCTTGCCGGTGCCGTTGATGAGGAACACGTGCTTGAGGTGCTGGGCGACGAGTTGGTTGGAGTTGGCAGCCGGAATGATCATGGGGATCTTCGCCTTGTCGAAGATCGGTAGCGTGGGCAGGGTCGCCCCTGAGCAGTAGCCGCCCACTGAGACGCTCGCGCCCGCCGCGACAAGCTTGTCGGCCGCCGCGACGGCCGTCTTCGGGTCACAGGCGTCGTCCTCCGGTTGGAGCTGCAGTTTCCGGCCGAGAACGCCGCCTGACGCGTTGATCTCGTCTACTGCGAGCTGCGCACCGTTGCGCATGTACGGGCCGATGTCCGCGCTGCTGCCGGAAAGAGGTATGTCCATGCCCAGGATGATCGGGCCCTTGCTGTCGCTTCCTTTGCTGCTGCCGAGCAGTCCGCTGCAGCCGGTCGTGGCGGCCGCGACCGCGGTGAGGATTGAGGTCAGTGCCAGCAGGCGGGAGGGGGTACGGGATGCGGAGGTTGGAGTGGGGGTGGTGTGTCTGGTCACGGGAACGCTCCTGTGCGGGGCAGTGGAACGAGGGAGGGCGAGGGATTCGGCCGGAGACCACCGGTGCGGGTCGGCCGCCGGATTCGGCTGTGGATTCGGCGAGGTGGGAGCCGCTTTGTGGCCGGGCCCCGCACGCCACCGATGTGACAAACACGATGTGTGATGCGTGATATTGCACTACTCCCAGGTGGTCGTCAATAGGGAGGTGCCGTCAGGACGCGGCGATCGCTGTGCCCCGATGCGAAGGGGGCTGGCGTAGACCCGGTGCGTAGAGGTGCGTGCCTGTGCCATGACTCTTTGCGTGGTAGAGGGCGAGATCAGCTTTCTGCAGCAGGTCGGAGAAGGAATCGTCGGGCTCGGGCACCGCGACGCCGACCGAGGCGCCGGGGTGGGTGATGACCGTCAGGTTCTCCTCGACGGCCAGGGGCAGTGCCGCGCTCACCGTCGCGGAGATCTCCGAGACCTGGTGCATCAGTGTCTGGGGATCCGCCGCCGGCAGCAGCAGGACGAACTCGTCCCCGCCGAGGCGGCAGGCCAGGGCCCCGATCTTCCGGCCGGCCGCGGCCAGCCGGTCGGCGACGGCCGCCAACTGGGTGTCGCCGGCCTGGTGGCCCCACGTGTCGTTGACGGCCTTGAAGTTGTTCAGGTCGACCAGCGCGACGGCGACGGGCCGGCCGGCGGCCACCGCCTGCTGGTGGCTGCGGAGTGCGGTCGCGCGGTTGGGAAGTCCGGTGAGGGTGTCGTGGTCGGCGAGCCACCGGGCTTGGGCCGTTTCGGCGACCGCGTGCCGGAAGCGACGGCGCAGCGCGGCCCTTCCGGCGGCGTAGCCGCCGGAAGCGGCCAAGACCGCCGGTAGGAACTCCGCGGCGAAGGTAGGCACGGCTCGTCCCTGGTGATCAGTCCACGCGCGGTGACGAGACGGTGCTCAGCCGGTGCGGCGCGACGACACGGCCGTCGGGAAGCAACTCTCCGGTGTCGTCGAAGATGACGACACCGTTGCACAGCAGCGCCCACCCCTGCTCAGGATGGCTGGCCACGTGGCGGGCGGCTTCGCGGTCCGGGGCGTCGGCGGTCGGGCAGACCGGCTGGTGGGAACACAGCCGGTGCGCGGGCTGCGCACGGGTCCGGGTGGGTTCTGGGTGCTCGATGGTGATCATGGTCGGTACCGCCGGGGCTGGAGCGTGGCTGGTGGTGGTGCGAATCCCCCGATACCAACCGTCGCCTTCGTCACCCCGCAGTATCAATCGGGGACCGCTTTTACAGGGGTACGCAGTCAACCCGTATCTAAGTCTCTTCCGGACCTCAACGCCTCGCCGACGTGCCCCCTGGTGGCACCCAATTTCTTGAGAACGTGCGCGACGTGCTGCTCGACGGTGCGCGGCGAGAGGAACAACGCGTGGGCGATGTCCTGGTTGGTGGCGCCCTGGGCCACGAGTTCGGCGACCTGCCGTTCGCGCGGGGACAGCTCGCCGCCGTAGCTCGGGCGCCCGCGCGGCACGGGCTCGGTCAGTCCGAGCTCTCGTGACGTGCGCTGGCAGCGGGCGAAATCGTGGGTGGCGCCGAGCCGTTCGTACCCGGCCAGAGCCTCCGTCAGCCGGGCCGCGGCCCGCGTGTCGCCTGCCGCGGCGAGTGCGCCGCCGAGTCGCTCGTCAGCACGGGCCGTTTCGTACGGGCGTCCGATGTCAACCCACAACTGCCGCGCACGGCTGTAGCTTTCGGCGGCGGCAGCCGGGTCGGCCGTACCCAGGAGAATGCCGCGAGCCATGTGGAGTTCGGCTGTCGCCGCGGGCGCGTCCCGATTGCCGAGTCCGCGTTCGGCGTCGGCGGCGAGCCGTTCGGCCGCCTCGCGGTCGTGGCACGACAGTGCCGCCTCGACGGCGACCGGGACCAGGCCGGTGCCTCTGGCCCAGGCTGCCACCGCACGCAGGGTCGCGACCGCATTCCCCGCGATCGACCAGGCATTCTGCACGGCGCCCTGAGCCAGGTGCACCGTGGTGAGTCCGGCGGCGGCCCGCAATGCGACCGTCACCTGGGACTCGGTCTCCCCGTAGGCCGAGGCGACGGTGAAGAGCTCCAGGGCACGGCGGTGCTGTCCGCGCGCGGCGGCCAGCACCGCGAGGACCAGCGCTTCGTCGGTGGCGGTCATCGTGATGTCCGGATATTCGCGGCGAAGCATGGTGAAACGCTCTTCGACGTTCGACCAGTCGCCGGCGAGGGTTTCCAGGCGGAGCAGGGCTGTCCGACTGTAGGACTCCAGATAGGGGCTCCCCTGGTGGGCCAGGCCGCCGCTCTCGGCCAGCAGCCGGGCGGCCCGTCGATCGTGCCCGAGTTCGATGGCGATCTCACCGGTGTTGTACAGCGCACGTGCGATCTGCCGCAGCACTTCGGGGTCGTCGGATCGCCGCGGCAACCGGTCCAGGCGCGCCCACACCCCGGGGTCACCCTCCCGGGCGAGCAGCGTGAGCCGCGTCGCCCGGGCCGCTGCCCGCACCGCCTCGTCCGGGCCGTGCCGGACGGCGATCTCGGCCCGCTCCAGCCAGGCCCATGCCTGCTCCGGGCCGCCGTTCCGTTCGTCCATGGCCAGGGCGATCATGGCCCTGGCGGCGCGGTCGGGGCGGTCGGCCAGCTCATCGACAGCGCGGGCGATCTCCTCGAAGCCGGCCCGGTCCCCGGCATGGCCGACCATGACGATGCCCAACGAAAGGCGGATTTCGCCGCGGGTCGCCACCGGCAAGTGCGGGTCGGCCAGGATGCGGCGCAGCACTTCGGCGTTGGTGACGAAGTCGGTGCCGTTGATAGCGATCCCCGACAGCGCGAGGGCAGCGCGTGACCGGAGATCATCGGGCAGGCCGGCCTCGTCGAGGATGCGGCGCAGCAACGTCGCGGCGGTGCCCACGTCCCCGAACGCGATCGCCTGCTCCGCGGCGGCTTCCGCACGGCCCCGCCAGGCCTCGCGGTCGCCGAGCATCAAGGTGTGATGGGCGATCTGCACCAGCGGCGGCGCCGGCTGGGCTTCCAGGGCGGTGAGCGCCTGCCGGTGCAAGCGGTTGCGCGGCGGGCCGGGTATCCGCCGATAGGCGACCTGTTGAGCCAGGATGTGCCGGAAGAAGTAGCGAGCCGGCCCGGTCTCGCGCAGGATCGTGGCGCGCAGGGCTTCGGTCAAGCCCCGCGAGCCCTGTTCGGAATCCAGGCCGGCGACCTCGGCGAGGAGGTCCTCGGTGGCGGGGACGCCGAGGACTGCGGCAGCCTCCACCACAGCCACCGCGGTCGGCGGCAGGACGGCCAGTCGTTCGGTCAACGCTTCGCGCAGCCCTCGGGGCAGCTCCGTCAGCTCCAGATCGGCGGACTTCCAACCGTGGTGCGGCCCGTGCTCACTGAAGGTGATCAGGTCCTCCTCAACGACCAGCGGCACGCCCTGGCTGCGGTCGAAAAGGACGTTTCCCAGAGCCGTCGAGGCCTGGTCGCCGAGGGCGTCGCGGGCCAACTCCTGGACCGCCTGCGCCGACAGCGGTTCGAGGTGGATCTCGATTCCGCCCGTGCCGGGCTGGCGTCGATACGCCGAGCCGAGCAGCGGCAGGTTCGGCGGCAGGTCCTCGCCGCGGAACGTCAGCACCAAGCCCAGGTGCTCCGGCATGTCGCGGGAGAGCAGCAGGAGCATCTCCCGGGTGGCCTCGTCGACCCAGTGCAGGTCTTCGATCACCAGCACCGCGGGACCGACCGCGCCCAGGAAGGACCGTAGACCGTGCAGCACCTGGTGGCGCTCGGCGCGGGCCTCCGAAGCGCGGGGAGGTGGGCTCGGCAGCCGGTCGGCCAGGTCCGGCAACAACGAGGCCAAGGCTCCGGCGCTGCGGGGGATGTCCTCGACCGGAGGCAGCCACTTGCCGGCCTTGCGCATCGCGTCCACGACCGGGCCGTACGGCGAGGGCTCGCGCAGCGGATGACAGAAGCCGGTCAGTACCCGGGCACCCTGCCCGACCAGCGTCTTCGCGGCCTCGTGGACCAGGCGGGTCTTGCCGATGCCCGCTTCGCCCTCGACCAGCACGACGGCCGGCGGACGGCGCAGCGCGGCCAGTACCAGCCCGACTTCGTGCTGACGCCCGACGAACGCGAAACCTCCGATGGAGGACACCTTGTCGTCGTTGTCATGGTCGGCGATGCCCACGCGATCGCCCGTCTCGTCCACTGCTGCCCGTCGGTTCGGGTTGAGATCAAGACCAATCATAGGAGCGTACGGTCTCGAGTGCGCGCGAAGCGCGTCCCCGAGGGGACGAGCGGATCACCTCCGCGTGCGATGACGAGCTCGCCAGAGCACGGCTCTGCCGAAGACGTCGTGACAGCGGCGGTTCCTGTCTCGGAGGTCTGACCGCCCGCCCATAATTCGATGTTATCCCTTTTTGATATGCCTTCAGCTCTAGGCGCGCGTACGCGGGATCGCATACCGTTTCGGGCCACATCCCCCAACGTCCCAGCCAGGAGGCTTATATGCGCGTGCCCATATCCAGACGGGCGCTGGCGGCGCTGGCGCTCGTCGTCGCCGTCACGATTCCGGCGCAGACCGCTTGGTCGGACGGCTCGACGCCGCCGACGGCCTCCTCGAGCCATACTCCCGACGACGGCACGGGCGACCGTGCCGCCGAGCTCGCACAGTTCTCGTCGATGCGCGACGCGCCCGGCACCGCGTCTGTCGACTCCCGAGCCTACTTCGCTGGATTCCAGGCGGGGCAACAGCTTCCCGCCGCGCCGGGCCCCTGGAAGGAACTCACCGACGTCGACGTCCAGCAGGACGATCCGACCGCCATGGACCCGGTCTGGTCCGACTCCGGTTCCGGCTGGGGCGATGTCGCCGGCCGGGTGTCGGCGCTCGCCCTCGACGGCCCGCACACGATCTACGCCGGCTCCGCTTCAGGCGGTGTGTGGCGCTCGCGCGACGGCGGCGCGCACTGGAATCCGCTGTGGGACGGGATGCCGACCATGGCGATCGGCGCACTGGAGGTCGACCCGGCCGACCAAAGCGTGTGGGCCGGTACCGGCGAGGCCAACACCGCAGGGTTCGAGTTCAAGGGCGACGGCATCTACCGCTCGGGGGACCAGGGCCGCACCGCCCAGCCCGGTCCCTGAACCGTTCGCCGACCTGCTGCTCCGCCTATGCGACCAACGCCCGAGTATGGCTATGGCGACCAACCGGAACAGCCCGTGGCTCCTGCCCGGGCGACGGGCAGGCCGGCCGATGGAGGCGAACACCATCCGCAAGCGGCTCGCCCTCGCCGGCCTCCCGAACCTGCACGCCCGGACCGCTGCCCTACGGCAGCTCGTACTGCAGGTCCCCGCTCCCGTGGTCGCCGGGATGCTCGGCCTCCACCCCGTCCATGCGGCCTTTGTCACTAGAACGGCCGGCGCTGACTGGAGCCGCTACGCGGCTGGTGACCACACGCGGCCGACGAGCCAGCGAAGCCCCCAGACCCAACCTTGACAGGGTCCTCCGAGGCCTTGTTAGATTCCCTGCACTCCCAGCTCAGGGGCTTGCACGGCTGGCGAGGACGCTCGGGTGTGGTTACGGGACCTGACCGATCGCGTCAACGATGCCGCCACCGGTCACTGCTCGGCCTCCCTGGACCTTGTCGTGGGCCGACGACTGGAAACCGAGCAACTGGAAGTCGGCATCGAAGACCAGCTGGGAGGTGCCGCTGCTGCTGCCGCTGCCGAGCGTCCGGGTTACCGCAATGCCATGCCGACCAGCGCAGTCTGTCACGTTCTTGACGACCTTCGTGCCGGCAATCAGAGCCGCGGCCCGGAAGAGATTGGCTCGTACCTGCGGCGGGATGTAGGCCGATGTCGCGCCGTTGGCGATGATCCAGAAAGCTTCGCCGTCCCGGTCGGTGGAGATGACGCTCGCCTCCTTGTCGACGACGGCCAGGAGCGCTGCAGGGTCAGTGGGCAAGCTGAGAAGGAAGTCGTAGGTCGGGAAGAAGAGCGCGGGGAGTGTGGCAATGTCGCCGTTCCCTACTACGGCGCCTTCGACACCTGGCCCGAGTCCGACCCATTGGTGGTTGAGAGTCTTCGTCTCCTGGGTGCCGTTGAGGCTGCCTGTGGTGCGGATCAGTCCAGCGCCCTTGCCGTCGGGCGGAAGCCACTCCATACGCGTCACCTTTGAACCGCACTCCATCGTCTGGATGAAGCTGAGCTGCCCGGGACGCACGGTCGGGTTCGGCTGGGCGGCGGCGGTGCTTGCTGCCTTGTCCAGCACATCTGCTGCGGATGCGGAGTCCGCGCCGACGAGGGCGAACGCCATGAGTCCTGCGGTTGCGGTCGCGGCGGTGGCCCCGGCGACGGTGATCCGCATTCGTAGACGGCTGCGGTGACGCATGGCGGGCAGGAGGGCGGTGCGGGTCTGGGAGAGGTACTCGGAGGTGGGTGCTGGCAGGTCTGCGCGGAACTCGGTGAGTGGATTGGTGTCAGGCATCAGAGTTTGTCTCCTGGGAGGTCGAGGACAAAGTCGCCGAGTACGGGGCGGAGCTTTGTACGGGCTCGGTTGAGGCGCGATCGGACGGTCCCAATGGGGATGCCGAGAGCGTCGGCGGTCTCGGCGTAGGTGAGGTCACCCCACGCAATCAGGAGAAGGACGTCGCGGTCACCCTTGGCGAGGCTGGCCAGGCCGGCGGCCAGGTCGCGGGTTAGTGCGCTGGCTGCGACGCGGGCTGTGACGGCGTCCGCGTGGTTCTCGGTCACCGGGTCGAGGCCGGTTCTGGCCAGGGCTCGGTACTGGCGGGTTTCCTGGCGGTGGTGTCGGTGAAGCAGGTTGGTCGCTATGCCGTAGAGCCATGGGCGGGCATTGGTCTGCGCTGAGTCGTAACCGGAGCGCTTCTTCAACGCCACGAGGAAGGTCTCGGCCGTAAGATCGTCGGCGGCGTGCGGGCCGACTCGGCGGGACAGGTAGCCATGGATCGTCACAGCATGGCGGTCGAAGAGGACGGCAAAGGCGTCCGGGTCGTCGATCGACCGGGCTATGACGTCGGCGTCGGTACTCATCTCGGAGTCGAGCACCCGCCGCATGGCACTCACCGGCGACACGCTCTCGGTCTAGGGCGGCTACGCGGTCTCATCCGGGTCAGCCTCTTTGAGTAGGCGGTCATGCTGGCTGTTGCCCGATAGCTCCGAACGGGTTCACGGCCGGCCTCGGAAGCCTATTCGGGACTTCCTAGAGATAGGCCGGTCAGGCCGTCCCGTGGCTCGCGTTTCAGAGCTAGACCAGGTCGGTGGCATACAGCACCGAAGCGGGAACCAGATTCAACACCGGAGAACTGGCGACACTTCGATACGCGACACCACCAGTCATAACTCTGCGTGTCCGGAAAACGGCCTCGCCGAGCGGTCTGGGCGCCAGAGTCCGGCCGAATGTCCGTGTCCCTCGGCCCGATGTCCATGTCCGGACCGGAGGCGATGTCCATGTCCGCTCGCCTCCGGATGCCCATGTCCATGTGGACATCCATGGACGGGACATCGGGGCAGGTGTCCGTGTGCCGCCTATTGGCCTATGTCCGCGTTTCCGCGATGTCGGGCCCTCGTTGGCAGAACTATGACCGAACCACGTGCTGATCAGCGTTTTCCATCCATCGAGGAGGAACGCGCTTTGCTGCTGCGCGCAGCGGCGGCCTGTGCCGCGACGCTGGAGAACCTGTCCCGACTCTTCGACCAGGAACGTCGGTGGGAAGATGCCCCGACACCGGAGGATGGATCCGGCGTCGTCCCGCGTCCTCGCGCGCAGCGCCGTCGGGCAGGCACGGCCGGCCCGGCCCTGGACATCAGAACTGCGACGGATCCGCGACACGGTGCCTCGCTCAAGGCCCGGTTCTTCGCTGCCGCGGACCGGGAGACCGAAGGCAATCCGGATCATCCCCTACTCAGCGCCGACTCTGTAGTGCGCAACCAGGCTGCTGCTGCCGTTTTGGCAGCGATTGGCCATGCCGACACTCAAGCACAGACCGCGCGTAAGTACTCGCGAGAATTCAGAAGGACCAGAGCCCTGAGGTAGGGCGGCCTCGTCCCGCCGGTCGACGACTGAGTGACCCCGATCGCGGCTGGCGAAGGCCGGCCAGGCCCGCCGTTCCGCTCCCGGCCGGGTTCCCGGACACCGCCCACCTACGATCGCGCAGGCGCGGTACGGCGGGCACCTGCCGCAGGGGCGCGGCATATCTGCCCTCGCCCGGCGTATCTGTGGCAGCTGCGCTGCCACAGATACATTAGTCCTCGGAAAGCTTCGAGTTAAGGCACCACTAAACGCTGTTCAGCAGGAACTGCACGAAGTTCGGCTACTGCAAGGGCTCCTCAGGTTCGGGTGGGCTCCGAACTGGTCGAGGCTGGCTGCCCTAGGAAGCCGCACGGAGTACTAGGGTTGGGTCTGCAGCTCTGACAGGCGACATCACGACTGTGGGTACCGCGGGCGCAGTCGTCGCCGCGATAGCCATCGTTCGGTGGGGAAACCAACGGGGGACTTGGCAGACTGCGCAGGAACGCGGTGGGGCAGACACGCAACTGCGGGAGGAACATGCGCGTCGTGGGCGTGGACGTCGGCTCTGTGAAGCAGTCAAATTTCGCCTGGGCAGTAGTTGACTCACCGGAGCGCGCAGTGGTCTCCTGCGGGGACGATCCGGAGGGCGCTGTTCAGGCTCTGGTCCAGTCTCTGACTGAGGACAGCCGGGCAGTCCTGGTAGTGGAGGCGCCTATGGCCGTCCCCGTCCCGGCTCCAGACATTGATGGGTGGCAGTGGCTGGGCCGCGCCCGTACCGGCGAAGGCAACCGGGCTTGGTCGGCTGGTGCTGGCGCCGGAGCACTGGCCACTGGAGTTGCGCAGACCGCCTGGATGCTCTCCCGCCTGCATGCGCTCGCTCCGCGGGTGGTCGCGACCACCCAGGCCGAGTGCTTCACTGCCGGGAAAGCCCATCTCCTGCTCGCCGAGGCCTTCGTCTCAGGCGCCGGCAAACCTGCACAAGGAGCGGCTGGTCAGCACGCTGCCGACGCTGAAGCCGCAGCCCGCGCGACACTGGACTACCTTACCCACGGACCAGAAGGCTTCCTCCAGGTCAGCTGTGCACCCCGCCGCTGCTTCAACGTCCTTGCCGCTACTGCCAGCTGGGCCGGGTTGTTGGTGCCAGGCGACGAACTCCAGCAGGACGTGTCTCGGATGCCGCGGAAGGTTCGAACGGCCGAATGTCCAGCGTCATGGTCTCCCCCAAGTTTCGAGTGTCACTGTATGACGCCTTGCCGCCGGAAAGCCGCCAGAAAGCCGCCAGCCGAGTCGCCCCCGAGCGACTCGGCTGCTCCCGATTGACCGCAGTGCGGACGGTGCGGACAGTCAGGACCCGATCAGCTTCGCGATCGCGTCGTCGATCGCGCTGGGCGTCGGAGGCGCGGGTGTCGGAGCGGTGGGCGGTGGCTGCGGCCTGCTGGTAATGGTTGTAGGCAGTGGAGACGTCGGCCCACTTGAGGGTGAAGGCGTTGATCGCCGCTTGTTCGGCCGGGGTGGCGGTGGCGGCTTCGCCGAGGGTGCGGACGGCCAGTTCCGCGTTCTGCATTTCGGGCGTCGAGTGCGTCGGCGACCTTGTTCACCGGGTCGGCGATGAGGGTATTCGGGTTCTGGTTTACCGTGTCGACCAGTGTGGTGAAGGAGTTCGCGGCGGTGTTGACTTTGGTGCCGAAGTCGGTCGCCGCGGCGGTGGCGGCCTGGTCGTCGGCCTTGGCCTGCTGCTGGGTCTGGGTCTGGAAGTCGCGCAGGGTCTGGATTTGCGGGATGTCGGCCAGGGCGGTGTCGATGGACTGCTGGACGCTCGGGGTGAGCGCCTCGGGGCCGCCGAAGATCGTGGTCGTGCTGAGGTTCGGCATTTCGAGCAGGGTGCGGGCCGTGGGCAGCGACAGCTTCGCGCCGTCGGTCGTCAGCAGTGCGCCCTTGGGGTGGGCCGCGTAGACGCCGGCGACCAGGGGGTCGGCGAAGTCGGCCCCGGTGGCGACCACGGTGCTCTTGGCGTTCTTGAGCTCCGACTGGTCGCGACGGCCTCGGCGGTGGCGTACCGGTCGGCGTCGCCGATCCGGTCCACCGGGTGGCCCAGGGCCTTGAGCTGCGCTTCGACCTGCGGGCTGACGGTGTCGGCGCCGCCGAGGATCGTGATGGTCTTGGCGGTGTCCGAGCCGAGGGCCCGCTGGATCTCCGCGGCCACGCCGGGAGTCAGGGAACTGCCATCGGTGAGCAGCAGCGCCGCCTGCTTGGCGGTGGCCAGCGGAGTGCCGGCCAGGGCGTCCACGTACAGGTCGCCGCGGGCGATGACGACGCCGTGGGCCGATCCCGCGGCCGGGAAGTCCTCGACCGAAGCCTGGCTCGTGGTCGCGTAGCGGTCGGCGCCGCTGATGCGCACGGACTTCGCGGTGTCCGCGCTGCCGTTGTCGGCGGCCAGTGCCGGGGACGCGGTGACGGCGCCGGCCGCCACAGCGGTGGCGACGAGAGCGGCGACCGTCATGGGACGAGTCTTGATCATTGTGGTGGTACCCCCGCTGATGATGGATGAGCTCGATAAGGAGCCGCATCTCATCGCAAAGATGAGAAAAGAGTGAAATCGGCAACGGGGGTGGATGGCGTCGCTACCGACCGGAGCGGCGGGAAAGAGACTTATGGGGCGCGACTATCGCCTCGTCCTACCGGTATCCGACGCTGGAAGCGAAGGTACTGACGCGTAGCGTCGATGAGACCCACGCCACCATCGAACGCTCTGGCGATGTCGGTCGGGGCCCTGTCATGATCGCGTCACCATGGCTATGTCAGGCATTGGCCGAGCTTGAGGCGGACGGCTTCGACCACGGCTGAGCGCATATGAGGTTTCTGGCTCCTCCACGAGCGGTGTCCAAGTTGAGCGAGTGGGGACTCGTATTCGCTGGATGCTTGAAGGGCCAGAGAGGCGGGGCCGTCGGTTTCGGCGGCCCCGTACTTGTTGGACACCGTGGCTGATCATGGAACGTGAGAATTGTTCAGCTCGCCTCTTCCTACTGACGGGTAGCTGGGGCTACCCTTCCGGGACGGCTTGTTGTGACGACGGTCACAGCCGCCGGTTTCATGCGCTTCTTCCCTGTCCCCGGGCTCGTCAGGAATCGATGACATGCGTAAAACAGTTCTCGTCTTCGTCGCCGGCGCTGTGGTGTGCGCTGCTGCCGCGGGGGTGATCCGGTTCAAGTTGGTGCCGGATGCCGAGCGCGTTCAGAGCGACCAGAACACCGTCACGCGGTATGCGGGGACGGCTTCCTACCTTGACCAGCAGGCTGTGGCCGGCGGTGATCTGGCGCACGCGTTCGTCAAGGGGTCGCCGTTCACGGCGGTGGAGACCGTCAAGGCGACCGGTATGCACGGCAACGTCGCGGTGCTGTCGGACGTGACCGCGATCAGTGGTGCCGGCGGGGTGCTTGGCAATCCAACCGCGACGTGGGCAGTTGATCGCAAGACTCTGATGCCCGCGACCGCGCCGGCCGGGGTCGACGCCGATGCGCACCAGGGGCTGGCGGTGGGCTTCGCCTTCGGGCCGGGCAAGCACGACTATCCCTGGTGGGACGGGGCCACGGCCACGCAGGCCACGGCCAAGTACGTGCGCAGTGAGAATCACGTCGGCCGCTCCACCTACGTGTACACCGTGGATGTCTCTGGTGCGCTGAAGGATCCGGGCACGCTCAAGCAGCTGCCGCCGGCGGTGCCGGTGGCGGTGCTCAAGGGCCTGGCCGCGACGATGGCTCCGGACATGCAGGGCGCGTTGTCGGCGCTGCTGCCGCCGGGTGGCGACAGTGTGATGGTGCCGCTGTCGTACACGTCGTCGACGAAGACCACGCTGTACGTGGACCAGCTGACCGGCACCACCGTCGACGCCGACGCGCACCAGACGGTGACCGCGCAGATGAAGTCGAAGCTGGGGACGGTGCCGTTGACGGCGGTCCTGGACGTGGACACCAAGATGTCGCCGGCCGGGATCGCGGACGCGGTCAAGCAGTCCAAGGACGACCAGTCGCAGCTGCTGTGGGAGGGCACCGTGGCTCCCGTGGCGTTGGGGGTCCTCGCGCTGGCGTTCATTGGCGGCGCGGTGATGGTGGGTCGGCGCGGGAGGGTCGCCGAAGCGGGTGCTCAGGAAGGTACGCCGGCGCCGGAGCCGAGCGAGGCGACCTCTGAAGAAGAGTGATCTTCTCGTGGCGGCGATGGTGTTGGCGCCGTCGCCGCCACGAGGAACTTCAGCGTCGCCGCACGGTGGCGGTGACTGATTCGCCATGAGTTGCGGGGGTGGTGAACACCAGTACCCTTCCCGAACGTCCGGGCCCGGTCGGTGGGATGGTCACCGCCATCGCCCGGCCGGACACCGCTACCGCGACACCGTTCGGGTAGACGGAGCCCGGCAGCACGATTTCGGTGGTCTGCAGGCCTTTCCCGCTCTGTGTGTAGCTCAGGGTGTACGTCCCGGAGGCGGCATCGAAGGACGAACCCGTGGGCGTCCCGGCCACCGCTGAAGCGAAGGGCACGAACATCGGTGCCTCGCCCGGCAGCGGATTCCCGGCCTTGTCCAATGGCGCGTACCCGCCGGTCCCCAAGCCCCAGTACCAGCGCGTCCATCCGGTCGCGAACGTCGGCATCGCCTTCATCTGCGCCACGATCAGCGCGGCGTTCCCCGGTGTGCCGGTGTTCTCGCCCCACTCGCCCACGATCACCGGCATGCCGTGCGCCTTCGGGTAGGCGGTGATCGCGGCGACGTAGTTGTCAACGAAGCCGTCCGTCGGGTTCCAGTCCTGGCCGTCTTCTACAGCCGTGTCGTAGAAGTGCGGCGCGTACCCGATCCGAGGCGTTCCGTGGCGCGGGTCGGCGAAGCCCGGCAGGGCGGTCGGTACCCCTTCGCCCACCAACACCGTCGGCTCCACGAACAGCCAGGACTGCTGATCGACCTTTCGGATGGCGGAGATCAGCCGCTTGTACATCTCCTGCAGCCGGCCCTGCTCCAGCGCTTGCGAGGAGGCGATCAGCACCGCCGGATCGGACGGGTCGCCGAGAACAGGGCCGCTCGGCTCGTTGAAGAGGTCGTAGCCCAGCAGGCTCGGGTGCGACCGCAGCGCTGTGGCGACGTGCTGGTAGAAGGCGACCTGGGCCGCCCGCAGGTCCGCGTCGTCGTAGAGGTGCCGGAACGCGGCCTGCACCGAGGGTTCGAAGTATTCGCTGAACCAGTCGTTCGGGATCGGCGTGAACGGCAGTCCGTCGTCCCGGGTTGCCCACGCCGGGATGCCGTCCTGTCCGCCACCGAAGTAGGGCCCGTAGACGTCTTGGTGGAAGTCGACCAGGACGTGCAGTCCGTACCGGTCGGCCGCCGTCATCAGCTGCTGGATGCGCCCCATCGCGGCGGCGTCGTAGACGCCGGGGGCCGGCTCCAGCCGTGCCCAGGTGATGTCCAGCCGGATCAGGGTGAAGCCGCGGTCGGCGATGGCCCGGATGTCGTCCGGTGTGGACTCGTCGTACTTGTCGAGGTTGAAGCCGCGCAGGTCCAGCACTCGGCCCGACGAGTCGGTCAGGCGAGTGACACCGTCCGGTGTCGGTGCTGGTGTCGGCGCGGGCGGAGAGGCCCGCACCGCGCCGGGAAGAGCGAGGACGGCCGCGACAGTCGCTGCGGAAACCGCGGCGGCCAGACGTAGACGGAGACGGAGACGAGAAGGCGTTCGCATGTGACCTCCCACGAAAGGATCGTGGAGGCACGGTACTGAGGATCCTTCATGTTTTGAAGGGGATGGCGCTTCCTTGCCACGCAGCGTGAGCGTCGTTAACTTCCAGTGAGTAAGGTCACTGATTCACAGACGCACGAGCCCGAGGAGAGACCGCCGTGGAACTGCCCGCCGTCGTGTCGCAGGAGGAATGGCGCGAAGCCCGGACCGCGCTGCTCAAGGAGGAGAAGGCGGCCACCGCGCTGCTGGACCGGATCGCCGAACGCCGCCGGGCCCTGCCGATGGTCGAGGTGGTCAAGCCGTACACGTTCAAGGGCCGCGACGGCGAGGTCGCCCTGGCCGACCTGTTCGACGGCCGCCGGCAGCTGATCGTCTACCACTTCATGTGGATGGGCGACGCCGGCTGCTCGAGCTGCTCGATGGTCGCCGACAACATGGGCCACCCGGCCCACCTGGGAGCCGCGGACACGAACCTGGTCATGGTGACGCGCGCGCCGTGGCCGGACATCGACCGGTTCCAGCAGCGCATGGGCTGGAGCACGCCGTGGTACTCCTCCTGCGACAGCGACTTCAACTTCGACTTCCACGTGACCAACGACCCGGAGATCGCCCCGGTCGAGTACAACTACCTGAACCAGGCCGAGCTGGAGGCGAAGGGGATGGACTACGCCCTCACCGGCGACAACCCCGGCCTCAGTGTCTTCCTGCGGGACGGCGACCGGATCTTCCACACGTACTCCGCCTACGCCCGGGGCTGCGAGGCGCTGGTCGGCACGTACACCTACCTGGACCTGACGCCGCTGGGCCGCCAGCTGCACATCACCGAATTCCCGCACCACGACACGTACGACGGCGCGGCGCACCACTGCCACTGAACAGGAACGGGAGTGGGGGCGGGAGCGGGAACAGGGACAGGGACAGGGACAGGCTCGCCGAAGGCCGCCGCCGCGATCATCGCTGTCGTGGCGGCGGCCCGCTTTAGTCAGGGGGCAACCAAAATCAGGGGGCGACGAAAGCCGTGACCGCCTCCGCGAACAGTTCCGGCTCCTCCAGGTGTCCGAGGTGTCCGCTGTTCTCCAGGATCAGCAGCCGCGAGTCTGGAATCAGACTATTGAGTTCCTGGCCCCAACGGACGCCGCAGATCACGTCGAAGCGGCCCGCCACCACCAGCGCCGGTACGCGCAGGGTCGGCAGCGCGGCTCGGTCGTCGACGGGGTCGGGGGTGCCGTGCTCGTCCAGGCCGGAGATGTAGGTGGCGCGGATCTGCTCCTGGAGCTCGGTCCAGCGCTCGGGGTCGGCCCAAAACGAGGCGACGTAGGCCGGGATGATGCCGCGGGCCACGCGCATCATCGATGCGTCGTCGGAGATGGTCGGGATCGACGCGAACGCCTGCAGCGTGTCCGCCAGATGCGGGTTGCCGGCATGCCGTTCCGCTAGCTCGCCGACCATGCGCGCGGCTTCGGCGCCGAATTCGGGGCCGGCGGCCGGGGCGCTCTCGTAGAGCACCACGCCGGCCAGCTGGTCCGGGCGCAGGATCGCGTGGTGCTGCGCCACGAATCCGCTGTGGGAGTGGCCCAGTAGATGGACGCGTGCGACCGGCAGGTGGTCGATCAGTGCGGCCAGGTGCCGGCTGTACAGGTCGCGGGTGTAGCCGTGCGGGTGTGTGGCGAGGCGGCCGGAGTCGCCGGTGCCGGCCGGCTCCACGTAGACCATCGTCAGGTGCTGCTCCAGGGCTGCGGAGCGCAGGTACTCCCAGGCGATGCCGGGGCCGCCCGGGACGGCCACGCATACGGGTCCGGCGCCGTGGACGTGGTAGCGCAACGTGAGCCCGTCGACGTCGAAGGAGTGCGGGCCTTCGGTCAGCCGGTCGGCGGAGGGGGCGGAGGGGGCGGAGGAGGTGGCCACGTGCGGACTCCCGATCTTGTTGATGAGTGGTTCACCGGCACGATGCGGAGGGCGGGCCCGAGTTCGATTTCGGAGAAGTGATCTGGCTCACAGGGCGTCGGCTGGGGCCGCGAGGCGTTGCTCCACAACCGATTCGGCCATCGGACGCGGGTGGAAGAGCCGCAGCCGCTTGACCTTGCCGCCGTCCAGATCCATGACCCACGCCGCGGACGGCGGGCAGTGTCCGGGGTTCTCCGGCGGGCTGGTGATGTCCATCTCCCACACCGCCAGCGACCGGCCGGCGGTCACGTTCACCGGCCGCTGGCGCACTCCGGCGGCGAGATCGCAGTCCATGGCGCGGGTGATCAGGGCACTGCCACCGAGGCGGGCGGCGCCGTACATCAGCGCGACCTCGGGCGACCAGCGCTGGGCCACCACCGATCCGAAGGCGCCGGCTTCGGCGGTGGCGAGGGTGTCGCGGGCGTCGTCCCAGGTCGCCGCGGTGCGGGTGCGGGCGTCGCTGTGGGCGGCCTCGGCGGTGGCGGTCAGCGCGTCGGCGAGTTTGGTGCGGGCCTGATTCAGTCTGCTGCGAACCGTGCCGACCGGGACGCCGCAGACGCGCGCGATCTGGTCGTACGCCGTGACCTGCGAGCTGAAGTGGCGCAGCACGAGCGGCAGCTGCAAGGTCGGGGACAGCTGCTCGATCGCCTCCCATACCCAGTCCTGCATCGCGTGCCGGTCGAGCGTCTCGTCCGGGCCGGCGGCCGGATCCCGCCGCGGAGCCAATTCCTCAACCGGCACAAGGCGTCGCGCCTCACGCAGCCGGCCGCGACACTGATTGCGCACGACCATCCGCAGCCATGCCCCGACCGCGTCCGGATCCCGCACGTCGCCGATCCGGCGCAGCGCCACCAGAACCGCGTCCTGCACCGCGTCGTCCGCGTCCGATCCCGGGCCCAGGATGCTCAGCGCCACGGCGCGCATCCCGGCCCGGTGGTGTTCCAGCAGCAGTGCCAGCGCGGTGACCTCACCGGTCTGCGCGGCACGGACCAGCTCCGCGTCGGGGTCAGGCAGCGAGTTCATAGTCGAGGTTCTCATCGGTCGTCGCGGTCTTCGGCGCGGGCTTCAGGAACAGCGCGAGCCCGATCCCGACGGCCAGGGCCGGAGCGATCCACAGATATCCGGTGGCGGTCGCGTGAGCGAAGGCGTCCAACGCGTTCTGCCGCAGGCCTGCGGGCAGGTGGCCGATGCTGTCGGGCCGTGCGGCGTCGAAGCCGCCGGCGGTCGGCAGGCTCCGGGTGCGGTGGGCGAAGCCGGTGTCGAGCAGCGTGCCGAAGACGGCGACCCCGAACGCGGCGCCGATGGAGCGTGTGAAGGTCACCACGGCGCTGGCCGCTCCGAGGTCGGAGGCCGGGACGCTGTTCTGGACGGTCGTCAGCACCACCATCGGCACCATGCCGATGCCGATACCGGTGATCAGGAAGTAGACGCTCAGCAGCACCGTGTTCGGGCCGCCGCCGATGGTGCCCAGCAGGAGCAGTCCGGCCAGGTTCGCTCCGAGGCCCGCGAGCAGGATCGCGCGCAGCCGTTCGACGTGCGCGGCCCACCGCCCGGCCAGGGACTGGCTGACCACCAGGCCGGCGACCAGCGGCAGCATCGATATACCGGACAGCGTGGCCGAGACGCCGTGCACGATCTGCAGGTAGGTCGGCAGGTAGACCAGCACCGAGAACATCGCGGCGTTGGCGAAGAAGGCGATGAGCGAGGAGAAGACGACGGTCCGGGAGCCGAGCATCGCCGGCGGCAGGACCGGGGCGGCGGCGCGGCGCTCGACCGGGAGCAGTACCGCGGCCAGGCCGACGGTCGCCAGGATCAGGCCCACGATGGCCGGCGAGCCCCAGCCCCAGCGCTGGCCGAAGGACGTGACCAGGACCAGGCCGGTGGCCATGGACGCGAGGATCAGCGAGCCCAAGTAGTCGATGCGGGCCTTGGCGCCGCGGACGGCCCTGGGCAGCGCCCGCGCCGCGATGGCCAGCGCGACCAGGCCGACGGGCAGGTTGATCAGGAAGGCCCAGCGCCACGAGAGGTGGTCGGTGAACACGCCGCCGAGCAGCGGCCCGACGATGCTCGCGACGCCGTAGACGGAGCCGAACATGCCCTGGTAGCGGCCTCGCTGCGCCGGCGGGACGATGTCGCCGACCAGCGCGAAGGTCAGCACGATCATGCCGCCGCCGCCCACGCCCTGAAGGACCCGGGCGCCGATCAGCTCGGCCAGGTTCTGGGCCAGGCCGCAGGCCACCGAGGCTATGAGGAAGGTCGAGGTCGCGGCCAGGTAGAGCGGCTTGCGGCCGACCATGTCGCCGAGCTTGCCCCACAGCGGGGTGACGGCGGTCGAGGCGAGCAGGTAGGCGGCGCTGACCCAGGCGATGTTCGCGAATCCGTTGAGATCCTCGGCGATGCGCGGCAGCGCGGTCGAGACGATCGTCTGGTCCAGGGAGGCGAGCAGGACGGCCAGGACCAGGGCGGTCATCGCGGCGGCGACGCTCGTCTTACGACGGGTCCCGGGCTGGGTCTCGGGACGGTTCTCGGGATGGGTCTCGCGATGGGTCTCGGGGAACTGCCGTGACGTCGGCATCTGCGGGCCTCCTAGCTCGGTTCTGTCACATGAATGTAGCACTTAAGAGTGGAGGATTCATTCCTGTGTGACGATAGCCACCGCAGGCTGCACAGCGGACGGCTAGACTCGGGCACCGTGAGAGCCGACGCAGCACGCAATCTGGAAGCCGTACTGACCACCGGGGCCCGCATGCTCGCCACCGATCCGGGGGCGAGCATCGCGGCCATCGCGGCGGCGGCGGGCGTGGACCGCCGCACGGTCTACCGGCGGTTCGACTCCCGGGAGCAGTTGCTCGAGGCGATCTACGAGGCCCGCCTGGAGTCGATCGGCCGCGCCATCGACGACGCGCGGCTGCGCGAGGCGCCGGTGCCCGTGGCCCTGCACCGCTACGTCGAGAACATCATCGTGGTGAACCGGAAGTGGCCGGTCGACCTGTCCCGCATGCTCAGCGACGACGCGGTCCGCCGGCGCCGCGACGCCTACGTCGACGAGGTCGACGCGTTCCTCGCCCGGGCCACGGACGAGGGTCTGCTGCGCCCCGGGCTTCCCGCCGGGTGGGCCGGGGCGCTGCTGCCCGAACTGGTGAACCTGGTGAACCGGGAGCAGCCGGGGCTCAGTCCCGGCCAGGCGGCCGATGTCGTGGTGCAGACTCTGCTGCACGGCATCGGCGGCGCGTCCCGGTAGCGGCCGGCTCAGGCGCTGGTCTGGCCCTGGCAGCCCGGGTCGGGCGTCGGCCAGCCCCCCGGGTCGGGCGTCGGCCGGCCGCCGACTCAGGCGCGCGTCAGCTGGTTGCGCGCCTCGATCTCCTTGATCGTGTTCTTCAGCGCCTTGCCCAGCACGCCCTTGCCGACGCTGCCCAGCAGCACCCCGGTGGCGCGGCCCTTGAAGTTCTTGCCCTCGCGCACGACCACGACGTCCAGCTGCGTGGACCCGTCGGGCAGCGGGGTGAAGGTGTACGTGTGGCCCGAGGCGCCGCCCCAGATGTTGGAGTCGGTCGTGGTCATCACGACGCGGCGCGGGTCGGACCAGTCGTAGTCCAGCCGCTCCCATATCCCGCCGGAGCCCTCGGTGACGTCGGCGTGGTCCACCCCGGAGGAGTGGACTTCCAGGTACTCGTCGGCGCTGTTGGGGAAAAGCTGCTTGCGGCCCGGTCCGAAGTCCGTGAGCGCTGCCACGAACTGCTCCGGGGTCGCGAGGGTCTTCTCGGTGAAGTGGATGGTCGCCATGACCGTTCTCCTGTGCTCCTGGGTTCTCGTCCGTTTACCTCCCCAGGTTCCCTCGGCGAGGGCTCGATCGAGCCAGTACCGAACCCTGGTGGCACGGGCCCGGGGCCCGGCCAGGGTTCGTCCCTGGCGCGGGCCGGGGCCGTACGGGCCGAGTTCGACGGCGGCAAGGACGTCGCGTTGAGCACGGACTTCCCGGGGAGCGCCGACAACGCGGTGCTGTGAAGTCTCGCGATGAGCTTGCCGGCCCCCTGTGAAGCGCGCGCCCGTACGATGGCGCGAAACCGCCGGTAGCTCGAACCGCAGTGGGGGACCAGCACGATGAGAGCGCTTCTGTATGCCACCCTCATCGCGCTGGTCTGTTCGCTGGCCGGCACGCCGGTGGCGATCCGCTTCTTCACCCGGCGCGGCTGGGGGCAGGAGATCCGGGACGAGCTGCCGGAGCTGCACCAGGTCAAGCGCGGGACGCCGACGATGGGCGGCACGGTCATCGTGCTCTCGGCGCTGGCCGCGTACTTCCTGACCAAGGCCGTGACGATGAAGGCCCCGACGACGTCGGCACTGCTCGTGCTGTTCCTGATGGCGGGCCTGGGGGCCGTCGGGTTCATGGACGACTTCATCAAGATCTTCCGGCAGCGCTCGCTGGGGCTGCGGGCCAGGGCGAAGCTGGCCGGGCAGTTGGCGGTGACGCTCACGTTCGCGGTGCTCGTGCTGCACTTCCGGAACTCCGCGGGCCTCACGCCGGCCAGCGAGCACGTGTCGTTCCTGAGGGACATCGGCTGGCTCAGCCTGGGGCCGGTGCTGTTCGTGATCTGGAGCTACGTGATGATCGCGGGCTGGTCGAACGCGGTGAACCTCACCGACGGCCAGGACGGTCTGGCCACCGGCACCTCGGTCATGGCCTTCGGCGCGTACGTCGTGATCGGCCTGTGGCAGTACGGCCAGAACTGTGCCGTGTCGCCGAGCAAAGGCTGCTACCAGGTACGCGACCCGCTGGATCTGGCGATCGTCGCGGCCTCGGTGGTGGGCGCGTGCTTCGGATTCCTGTGGTGGAACGCGTCGCCGGCGAAGATCATCATGGGTGACACCGGTGCGCTCGCGCTGGGCGGGGCCTTCGCCGGTCTGGCCATCTGCTCGCGGACCGAGCTGCTCGCCCTGCTGATCGGCGGCGTGTTCCTCATGGAACTGCTCTCGGTGGTGATCCAGGTGGGCTCCTACAAGCTGCGGCACGGCAAGCGCGTGTTCAAGAACTCCCCGATCCACCACCACTTCGAGATGATGGACTGGCCCGAGGTCACCATCACCATCCGGTTCTGGATCATCGCAGGACTCTGTGTCGCGCTGGGCCTGGGCATGTTCTACGGCGGGTTCAAGGCTTCGGCATGACCGGATCCGGTTCTCCTCAGCTGCCGATGGCCTGCGGGTAGGAGAAGAAGCCGGCCGGGTCGTAGTCCTGCTTCACGGTGACGAGCCGGTCGTAGTTCTGTCCGTAGTACGCCGTGCGCCAGTCCTCGAGCAGGGGGTCGGGGAAGTTCTGGTACGAGTGCCGCGGCGGTCCGAAGGGGAAGATCGCGCCGTAGAACTCGTCGAGCCAGGCCAGGTTCTCCTTGACGACGCTGCGCGGATCGCTGTCGGCCCACGTGGTCTCGGCGTTCAGGATGAACGCCGCGCGGCGGTGCACGAACGCCGTCGCGTCCGGGGCGATCTCGTTGATCCGGCCGCCCATCCCGAACATCGCGAAGCCGGCGCCGTCGGGGTTCGCGCTGCCGGGCCAGGCCTTCAGCGTCTCGGCGGCGGCCTGGACCTGGTCGGCGTCGAGGAGGTCCGTGGGAGAGAGGACCGCGCATTTGGCGGCGAAACGGTCGACCGGTGTGGTGTGCGACAGCAGCTCGCTCGCCCGGCCGGGGGTGACTTCGCGGACTGACTTGGCGTTGCTCGCGCGCTCGCCGGGGGTCCCGATCCGCAGCAGGGGATCGAGGATGCCCAGCAGGTCCTCGACGCTGCCGTAGTGCTGTCCGATGACGTTGACGTTCGCGTTCGCCTCGATCTCGCCGCGGCGCTGTCCGGCGGTGCCGATGCCGAGGCGGCAGTGGAATCGCTTGTCGCCGAGCGTCTCCGTCGCGATCTGCTGCATCGCGGCCATGACCGGCTGCACGCTTTCGACGGTCCACGTGAAGGAGTAGAAGGCGACGTTGCCGGCGAACTGGTCGTAGCCGAAGGTGAAGGACGTGTGCACGCCGAAGTTGTTGCCCGCTCCGCCGCGCACCGCCCAGAACAGGTCGGGGTTGGAGTCCTCTCGGGCCTCGACCACGCTGCCGTCGGCCAGCACCACGGTGGTGGACAGCAGCCGGTCGCAGGTCATGCCGAACATCTTGTCGCTGAAGCCGATGCCGCCGCCGAGCACGAGGCCGGCGACGCCCACCGACGGACAGCGCCCGGTGGGCACGAACATCCCCTCGTCCTCCAGCAGCGGATGCACGTCGCCGTTGGTCACCCCGGCTCCGACGGTCACGGTGCCTGCGTCGTGGGAGACCTGGATCGGCCCGTACCGCCGGGTCCGGCCGCCCGGGCCTTTCGCGGACGTGATCGCCTTCATGCGGCTCATGTTCAGCAGCAGGCCCGTGGTGGTCGAGTATCCGGCGTAGTTGTGTCCCAGGCCCGAGCGCGGCACCGCCGGCATCCCGACCGCGCCGGCCCAGCGGATCGCGGCAGCCACGTCGGCGGTGGTCGCGCAGGCGACGATGCCGGCCGGCCGGATGGCTTCGTAGCGGTGGTTGAACGGGATGGAGAGCGGCCAGAAGGCCGGGTCCCAGGGGCGGTAGAGGGAGGCCGCCGGGGAGAGGGACTTGGCCAGGGCGCGCCAGTCGGCGCCGGATACGTCCCGCGCTGTGGCTGTGGCTGTGGTTCTGGACGTGGCCGACGCGGACGCCGGTTGTGCGACCGCTGCGCTCGCCGCCGCCAGCGTGCCCGCCGTGCCGAGCCTGAGCACATCTCGCCGGTCCAACACGTCGGACTCCTGCCGCGTCGGGGATGGAGAACATGGAAAGCGGGATCACCGTATGTGCAGGTGGCGCCGGGTCCGGCGTGGCGCGGCGTCGCCACCTGCGTGGCCACTCGGACGGCCTATCGGGACGTATGGCCCTGGCCCAAAGACCCGGTCGAGGCGCATCCTGGAAGTGGGAGGAGGAAGGGATACCAGGAGGCGCCGTGCAAAGCCGTATCCAGCCCGACCGCAAGTTGACCGTGCGGATGGGCCTGACTCTTTTCCTGCTGGGACTGCTCTACGTCGCCTTCGCGGCGGTACTGGTGGTCCTGCTCAAGTCCGTCGTGCTGATCGTGGTGATCCTCGGCGGCCTGCTGTTCGTCCAGTACTGGTACTCCGACCGCATCACGCTGGCCGCCCTCAAGGGGCACGTCGTGACCGCCGAGGAGTATCCGCAGCTGCACGCGATCGTGGACCGGCTGTGCGCCCTGGCCGACATGCCGAAGCCGAAGGTGGCCGTCGCCGAACTGGACGTGCCCAACGCCTTCGCCACCGGCCGGAACGCCGAGCACGCGGTGGTGTGCGTGACGACCGGCATCATGGGGATCCTGGATGAGAAGGAGCTGGAGGGCGTCATCGCGCACGAGCTGACGCACGTGGCGCACCGGGACGTCGCGGTGATCACCATCGCCTCGTTCCTGGGCGTGCTGGCCGGCATGATGATGCGCTTCGCGCTGTTCTCCGAGCTCGGCCGCCGCCGCGACCAGAACACGGCGGTCATCCTGATGGCCACCATGGTGGTCTCGATCACCGTCTACGCGCTCAGTTTCCTGCTCATCAGGGCCCTGTCGCGCTATCGCGAGCTGGCCGCGGACCGGGACGGCGCGATCCTGACGGGACAGCCCTCGGAGCTGGCCTCGGCCCTGGTGAAGCTGTCCGACCGGGCCAACCGGATCCCGCGCCGGGACCTGCGGACCGTGCAGGCGTTCAACGCGTTCTTCATCAACCCGGTCGGCGGGTCGATCGCCGATGTGTTCTCCACGCACCCGAAGCTGGAGCGGCGGCTGGAGCAGCTGGCGCGGATCTCCGAGCAGTTGGGGCGGCCGGTCTGAGCGTGGCGGGCGTTCGGGCGTCCGGCCGTCAGGATCGTCCCGGGCTCACTCGTCGTGCTCGTCGTCGGGGTGGTGCGGGATCCGGCGGCCGACGACCTTCTCGGTGACGATCTTGATGAAGTGCTCCCGCTCGCCCGGGGCCCACGGGTCGACGCCCAGTCCGGCCAGCCGGGTCTGTTCGGCCGGGCTGGTGATCAGCTTGGCGCGGCCCAGGAAGGTGACGTACCAGCCGTCGTGCGCCGCCTCGTCGATGCGGTCGACCTCGAAGGCGACGACGGTCTCGGCCACGCCGGCGCCGAACATCGAGCCCTTGCGGGTCCGGAACACCGGGTCGCGGCCGTCCAGCCGGAAGTTGACGACGAAGACGGCCGGCAGCGCGTAGCGGCTGTAGACGATGCGGCCGATCGGCACCGTCGCGGCGAGGTCCAGGGCCTCGGCCTCACTGAAGTGCTCCATTCGCTGTCCCACGGTCATGCCTCGATCGTGTCCACCGCCCGGGAGGCGGCAGAAGAGGCTTTGGACCCTACTTCCCGTGGCCTCTCACTCCGCGTCATCCGGGCAGGGCCGGATTACAGTGGGAACGACGGGGCCGGCCCCGGCCACCGGTTGGCCAGCGGTTCGCCAACGCTTCGCCAACGCTTCGCCAACGCTTCGCCAACGGTCGGAAGGGTGGCTCGGGGATGGCCGATCGGGACTCGGGCGAACCCCGGAACTCTTTGCTGCCGCAGCTGCGGATGGACGAGCTGCTGGACGAGCTGATCTCCCGGGTGACCCAGATCCGGGCCACCCGCGACCGGGTGCAGCAGCTGTTGCAGGGCGTCCTGGCGGTCTCCGGCGGTCTGGAGCTGGACCAGGTGCTCTCCACCATCATCAGCACCGCGACGGAGCTCGTGGACGCCCGGTACGGCGCCCTGGGCGTCATCGACAGCGCCGGGGAGCACTTGGAGCGTTTCATCACCGTCGGGTTGAGTCAGCAGGAGATCGACGCCATCGGGCCCTATCCGACCGGAATGGGGCTGCTCGGCGAGCTGATCCGGCATCCGGTGCCGCTGCGGCTGCACGACATCGCCGGGCATGAGGCGTCGTTCGGGTTCCCCGACAATCATCCGCCGATGCGGACTTTCCTGGGTGTTCCGATCCGGGTTCGGGAGAAGGTGTACGGCAACCTGTACCTGACGGAGAAGCGCGGCGGCGCCTTCTTCGACGCCGACGACGAGACGCTGCTGACCGCCCTGGCCGCGGCGGCCGGCGTGGCGATCGACAACGCCCGGCTGTATGACGAGGCGCAGCGGCGGCAGCGGCGTATGGAGGCGACCGCGGAGCTGACCCGGGGCCTGCTCTCCGGCGTCGACTCCCGGGACCTGCTCGCCGTGCTGGTCGAGCGGGTGCGGGACATGGCCGGGGCGGAGCTGGTGATGATCTCCCTGCCGGACCCCGCGGCCGAACGGCTGACGGTCCAGGTCGCGGCGGGTACCGGGGAGAAGCGGGTGCTGGGGGAGTCGGCGCCGGTGGCCGGATCCGAGGTGGGCGACGTGTTCACCGACGGCGTCGGGCAGGGGATCGTCGACGGCGAATGGGACGCCCGGCCGCTGTGGAAGGAGCTCGGCCTGGGGCCGGCCCACATCGCGCCGCTGGGCGCGGCGGGCAAGGTGCGCGGGGTCCTGGTGGCCGCCAAGCGGTTCGGCGCGCTGCCCTTCGACGCCGGTGTCGTGCGCATGCTGACCGAGGTCGGCGGGCAGGTCGCGGTCGTGCTGGAGCTGGCCGACCACCGGTCGGACGCGGATCTGCTGGCCTTGTACGCCGACCGGGACCGGATCGGGCGGGATCTGCACGATCTGGCCATCCAGCGGCTGTTCGCGGCCGGGATGACGCTGCAGTCGGTGTTGAAGATCACCGAGAAGCAGGCGGTGCGGGACCGCGTGAACCGGGCCGTGTCCGAACTCGACGACACCATCAAGGTGATCCGCTCGACCATCTTCGCGCTGTCCGAGCATGGCGGCCCGGACGAGGTGCCCGGGCTGCGGGCGCAGGTGTTGCAGGTGTGTCAGGACTCTTCGGCGGTCCTGGGCTTCACGCCCGCGGTGCGGTTCACCGGCCCGGTCGACTTCGAGGTCTCCGACGGCGCGGTCGAGCACGCGCTGGCCGTGACCCGCGAGGCGCTGTCGAATGTGGGGCGGCACGCGCACGCCTCCAAGGCCGAGGTGGACGTGGAGACCGCCGACGGATCCCTGGTGCTGCGCATCGCCGACAACGGGGTGGGGATGCCGGCGGACGGCACTCGCCGCAGCGGGCTGGGGAATCTGGCCGACCGGGCCGCGGCGTTGGGCGGGGAGTTCCTGGTGGAGCCCGCCGAGGGTGGGGGGACGGTTCTGACGTGGCGGGTTCCGTTGGACGACTGAGCTCAGGGTTGGACGACTGAGCTCAGTGGTGGCGGGACTGCCCGGACTTGATCTCGGAGACCATCACCGCGGCCTGGACGCGGCGGGTCAGGCCGAGTTTGGCCAGCATCGCCGAGACGTAGTTCTTCACGGTCTTCTCGGCCAGGAACATCCGCTCGGCGATCTGCCGGTTGGTCAGGCCCTCGCCGATCAGGTCCAGCACTTTGTGTTCCTGCGAGGTCAGCTGTGCCAGCGGGTCGCGTTTCTCGTCGGCGGCCCGCAGTTTGGCCATCACCTTGGCCGCGAGTCTGGGGTCCAGCAGCGATTCGCCGCCGGCGACGGTGCGCACCGCCGAGACCAGTTCCGGGCCGAGGGTCTGTTTGAGCAGGTAGCCCGAGGCGCCGGCCATGATGGCGTCGAACAGCGCCTCCTCGTCGGCGAAGGAGGTCAGCATCAGGCAGGACAGTTCCGGCAGCTTGGAGCGCAGTTCGCGGCACACGGTGACGCCGTCGCCGTCGGGGAGCCGCACATCCAGCACGGCGACCCGGGGCCGCAGCGCCGGGACCCGCGCCAGGGCCTCGGCGGCCGTGGCGCCCTCGCCGACGACCTCGAAGTCCGGCTCGTCCTCCAGCATGTCCCGCAGACCGCGCCGGACCACCTGGTGGTCGTCCAGCAGGAACACGCCGATCTTGCCGCCGGTGCCCATCTTGCCGTCGGTGCCGGTGCCGGTGCCGGTGTCGGTGCCGCTGTCACCGTCCATGTCGCCCAGCCTTGCCGAAAGTCCTCGGTCGCGCGAGCCGGGGATCAGGGTGCCACGCGGCGCAGGAACACCACGTCCGCGGAGTGTGCGAGTGCCGTGTGGGGCGCCAGGGCGGCCCGTACCGCGCCGCGGATGTCGACGCGGGCGGTGGGCTCCACGATCTGGATGGTGCTCACGTACACGGTCGCCAGGTGCTCGCGTTCGATCACCGCGATCCTCGGCCGGTCGTCG
Organism: Catenulispora sp. MAP12-49; assembly: GCF_041262705.1. Taxonomy (NCBI): domain Bacteria; kingdom Bacillati; phylum Actinomycetota; class Actinomycetes; order Catenulisporales; family Catenulisporaceae; genus Catenulispora; species Catenulispora sp. MAP12-49. The sequence goes on from NZ_JBGCCP010000015.1 coordinate 81,550, forward strand.
TCCCAGTGCGCGGCCAGTGCCCGCTGGACTGCGATGAGCAGGTCGCGGTGCGCGTCGGGGCTGAGCTCCGAGCTGGGTGGGGAGGGTGGGGCCTGATTGTCGTAGACGGTGCTCATGGCCTGGCCGATCTGTCGGAGGATCCCGGTCCTTCTCCAGATTCGCGCCGCGCAGGGCGTCGCCGCAGAGGCCATGCTCCCGTTGTCGCAGGGTCGAAAGTCCTGCTTGACCGGGCCTTCGGGCTCCTCGCCGCCGTCCAGCGCCTCACGGTATCGGGCCGGATCCCGGTGCCCGGGACCGCGCCGAGGCCCACTGCATCGCGCGGCTGACGTCCGACGGGGTGACCATGCCGACCAGCCGGCCGTCGTCCAGGATCAGCGCGTGGTGGGCCGGTGCGGTGGTCAGGCGCGGGATCAGGGCTTCGGCCGGGTCGTCCGGGGCGGCCACGACCACCTGGTCCAGCGGGTACATGATCTCGCGGAGCCTGATGTCGTCCCGGGCGTAGGGCGGGACGCGGTGGATGCGTTCCAGCGTGATCAGGCCGATCGGGGTCGGGTCGCCGACGGTGAGGGGGAACGCGGAGCCGCGGTGCAGGAGCGAGCCCTGCTCCAGGAAGTGCTCCACGGTCAACGAGGCCGCCACCGGCTCCGGGTCCGGGGTCATGATCTGGCGCGCGCGGATCCCGGCCAGCAGGGCGTGGACCCGGGTCTGTCGGCTCTCGGCCGTGGCCGAGACCAGGAGGAACCAGCCGGTGAGGGCGAACCAGAATCCTTCGATGCTTCCGGTCAGGAAGAGCAGTACGGTTCCGCCTCCGATGAAGAGCCAGCCCAGGAACCGGCCGGCCGAGGCGGCCGCCAGCGCGGAGCGGTCGCGGTCGCCGGTGCGCCACCACATGACGGCGCGCAGCAGGCGTCCGCCGTCCAGCGGCGCGGCCGGCAGGCTGTTGAACACCGCCAGCAGGATGTTGATGGCGCCGAGCCAGCCGGCCGAGGCGGTGACGGGGCCGGGGGCGCCGGCTGTCCGCAGCGCGAGGGCGAAGCCGGTGAACAGCGCGCCGAGGACCAGGCTGACCAGCGGTCCGATCCCGGCGACGCGCAGCTCGGCGGAGGCCGACGGCATGTCGCCGTCCAGCCTGGTCATGCCGCCGAGCAGCCACAGCGTGATGCCGGAGACGGTGAGCCCGTTGCGGCGGGCCACGACCGCGTGCGAGAGCTCGTGGGCGAGCAGGCACAGGAAGAACAGCGCCGCGGTGACCAGGGCCGCCGTCCAGTACACGGCGTGGGAGTGGCCGGGCTCCTCCTGGGGCAGCACGGTTCTGGCCAGGCCCCACGCGATGAGGACGAAGACGACCAGGACCGACCAGTTCACCCCGACCTCGACGCCGAGGACGCGGCCCAGTTTCACGGTGTTGCCCACTTCGACCTCCGCTCCATCTCCACGCTATGGCGGCGCCGGGCTGTGCGCGCAGGGGCGAAAGTCCTCCAGACCCCGGCACGACAGGACCATCGGCCCTGTTCAACGGCTGGTGCAGGACATTTCCTGGACAGGTGGGACAGGCGGGCGGACAGCCGCGCGGCCCCGGAGGAGGCGCCATGGCCAGCATGGGACGGCACGTCGTCGTCGGCGTGGACGACAGCGACAACTGCCTCATCGCCGTCGATGCCGCGGCCGCGGAGGCGGCGCTGAGGCGCCTGCCGCTCCATGTCGTGCATGCCGCCGTGCATGCCGCCGTGCATGCCGCCGTGCATGCCGACTCGTTCGCTGCGGCGCACTCCGGCGCCGCTCAGCCGCCTGAGCCGGGACGCTGGGTGGACCGCGCGGTGCGGCGGGCCGAGGCCGGCCATCCGGGCCTGACCGTCACCGGGGAGGTGGCCAGGGGCCGTCCGTGTCCGGTGCTGGTCGCGGCGTCCCGGGACGCCGAACTGGTCGTCATCGGCGACCGCGGGCTGGGCGCGCTGGCCAGGGCGCTGGTCGAGACGGTCGCCGGCGGTCTGGTGATGCGGGCGTCGTGTCCGGTTCTGGTGACGCGCGGCCCGGGCGATCCGGACGGCCCGATCGCGGTCGGCGTCGACGGCTCGGCCGACTCCCAGTCCGCAGCCGGTTTCGCCTTCGCCGAGGCGGATCTGCGCGGTCGGCGCCTCGCGGTGGTGCACGCGTGGACGCGTCCGGAGCCGCAGATGCCCGGTTCCGTCATGCCCGGTGCCATCGTGCCCGGCACCGCTGTGTCGGTGCGGATCGGCGCGGAACAACTGGTGTCCGAGGCGTCGGCCGGCTGGTGTGAGAAGTACCCGGACGTGGCGGTGAGCGAGGTGCTGGTGCACGGGTACCCGCGCCACGCGCTGGTCGACGCCGGCGAAAGCGCATCGCTGATGATCGTCGGCGCCGGGGGCCGGACCACGACGGCGGGCCTCGGCCCGGTCAGCCGGCACCTGGTCTATCGCGCGCCGTGCCCGGTGGTCGTCGTGCCCCGTTGAGCGCCGTACCCCTTCGAGCGCTGTACCCCTTCGAGCGAGGAGGCAACACACCATGGAATCCGGAGTCGTCGTCGGCTACGACCAGGGCCCGTCCAGCGAGCGTGCGATCGACCTGGCGGTGGAGGAGGCCGCACGGCGTGGCGTCGAGCTCACGGTGATCCACGCGCTGCACCATCATCACGGCAAGGCCGAGGCCTCCTCCGCGCCCACGGCGCGGGACGTCGCCGAACAAGGCGCCGAACGGGCCCGGGCCGCTCACCCCGGTGTGCCGACGCACGCGGTGTCGGTGGAGGGTTCGGCTCCGGCGGCCCTCGGCGCGGCGTCGGCCGAGGCCGATCTGCTGGTCGTCGGGCATCGGGAACGCGGCGGCTTCGGACTGCGGTACGGCGACGTCGCGCTGCGGACCGTGGCCCGGGCCGGCTGTCCGGCCGTGATCGTGCAGGGCGCTGCCGACGGAGGGCGGGGCGTCGTATTGGCGGCCATGGAGGTCGGCGAGACCCCCGAGGAGGTCCTCGAATTCGCCTTCGGCGAGGCGGCTCGGCGTGGTGCCCGGCTGAAGGCCGTCAGTGCGCTGGAGATGCTCTGGCCGTTCGCGTACGCCGGAGACCGGGGCCAGTTGCGCCATGCGTCGGATCAGGCCGGGGAACGTGCCGGCGCGGCCTTGGAGGAACGGCTGCGGCCGTGGCGGGCACGGCATCCGGACGTCGTCGTGGAGTGCGAACTCGACCAGGGGGACCCGGCGGTGGTTCTGGCCCACGCCACCGCGCACGCGGACCTGATCGTCGTCGGCGGTCGCCGACGTGGGGAGCACCACCAGGGGATGCACCACGGCGCGATCGCGGACGCGTTGCTGCAGCACGCCGACTGCCCGATCGCGGTCGTTCCGCACGGGTGAACGGCGGCGGCCGTACGAGTGACCGGCGGCCGTACGAGTGACCGACGGCCGCGCCGTTCGGGGCCTCGAGGGAGGTTCCCGGATGGCGCGGCCGCAGGCGTTCTCTCAGGCCAGCACCTTCTCCTTGGCTCGCTGGAACTCCTCCTCGCTGAGGACCCCGGAGTCCTTCAATCCGGCGAGTCTGGTCAGTTCGGCGCCGGTGTCCGAGGCGCCGTTGCCGCCGCTGCTGCCCGCCGTCTTGCGGATGTAGTCGTCGAGCTGTTCCTGGCTCTGCCGGGCCTGGGCGACATCCCGGTCACCCATGCCGTGGCCCCGCACGATGAGGTAGATGAACACCCCGATGAACGGCAGGACGCAGACGAAGATGATCCACCCCGCCTTGGCCCAGCCGGACAGCTTGTGGTCCCGGAAGAGGTCTGCGAACACGCGGAACAACAACATGAACCACATGATCCACAGGAAGAACCAGAAGATCATCCAGAAGGCGTTGAGAAGGGGATGGGACATGGTGTGCCTCCTTCGGTCGCCCCGCAGGCGGGGCGGGTCGCGCGGTCTACCACGGTCACGATTCGATCGTCCGCTTGGCACGGAAGGGGCAGCAGAGGCTTTAGGCCCTAGTTATCCGTATATGTATCGTTTTCAACCGGATGCCTCGACCGCTGCCGATGCGGCCCTCCAGGGCGACACTTGAGGCGGAGGTGCCGCATGAACGCCGTCGTGCCGCAGTCGATGAACGCCTGGGTCGTCCGGCGTCCGGGCCCCATTGAGGACGGACCGCTCGACCTGGTCTCCAAGCCGGTGCCGCGCCCGGGGCCGGGGGAGTTGCTGGTGCGGGTCGTCGCGTGCGGGGTGTGCCGGACCGATCTGCACGTCGGCGAAGGCGATCTGCCGGTGCGGCGGGAGCGGGTCACGCCGGGCCACGAGGTGGTCGCATCGGTCGCCGAACTGGGGCCGGGTACCGGCGATTCCGGGTTCGCGGTCGGCGACCGGGTCGGGGCGGCCTGGCTGCGCAGTACCTGCGGGCACTGCCGGTTCTGCCTGCGTGGCGCGGAGAACCTGTGTCCGCAGTCCTCCTACACCGGTTGGGACGCCGACGGCGGCTATGCCGAGTACATGACGGTTCCCGCCGCGTTCGCGTACCGCCTCCCGTCCGGCTACACCGACGCCGAGCTGGCGCCGTTGCTGTGCGCGGGCATCATCGGTTACCGCGCGCTGCAACGTGCGGCGGTCCCGGACGGCGGCCGGCTCGGCATCTACGGCTTCGGCGGCAGCGCGCACCTGGCCGCGCAGGTCGCGCTGGCGCGGGGCGCGACGGTCCATGTCATGACGCGTGGCGAGCGCGCTCAGCGGCTGGCCTTGCGGCTGGGTGCGAGTTCCGTGGTCGGGGCCTACGACGAGCCGCCGGAGAAGCTGGACTCGGCGATCCTGTTCGCCCCGGTCGGCGACCTGGTCCCGGTGGCGCTGCGGGCGCTGGATCGCGGCGGGGTGCTGGCGATCGCCGGGATCCATCTGTCCGACGTGCCCCCGCTGGTGTACGAGCGCGATCTGTTCTACGAACGCGAGATCCGCAGCGTCACGGCGAATACCCGCGCCGACGGGGAGGACTTCCTGCGGTTCGCCGGTGAGCACCGTCTTGAGGTGACGACTCATCCGTATCCGCTTCGGGAGGCGCAGCAGGCGTTGCGGGATCTCAAGGCGGGGTTGTTCGACGGGGCCGCGGTGCTCGAGGCCTGATACGCCCGATACCGCTTCGGTTTTCAGGCGTGCAGGTCGAGCACGGCCGAGCGGATGCCGTCCAGGGCCTGGTCGAGTTTGTCGATCGCCTCGGCCACGCGGTCGCTGGCGGCGCAGTCGCCGATCAGGCTCTGGGCGCCGGCCAGGCTCAGGCCGGCGGACAGCAGGGCTCGGACGATGGTGTCGGTCAGGTCCAGGACGGTGGTCTGCGGCGATGCCGCCGCTGATGAAGCCGATGCCGATGCCGATTCGAGCTCGGTCAGGGCGGCGCCGTGCCGGTCGTCGAGGCGGCGCGGCGATCGTCCGTTCAGGCTCCTGGCCAGGGCCTCGCCGGCCACCAGGCCGTAGAGCCGGGTCACCTCCAGGGCCCTGGCACTCGGGGGGCCGGGGTACGGGAAGTGCGTCGACACCACGCCGACCAGGTTCCCGTCGATGTCGATCAGCGGTGTGGACTGGACGGCGCGGAACCTCGAGGCGGCGGCGACATCGCGGTGCGGGGCGTACTCGTCGTCGGCGTCCACATCGGCGATGACGGCCTGCCGGCGGTCGGCCAGCGCGCGTCCGCAGGCGGAGGTGTCGTCGGCGACGACGGCGAAGTGGTCCAGGAAGTCCTGGCCGAAGCCGGCGGAGGCGGCGATCCGCAGGGTGTGCGCGGCGGGCTCGACGAGCTGCACGTTGCCGAGGTCGGCCCCGGTCAGGGCCATCGTCTCGTCCAGGATGGTGGTGGCCGCGACGTCGGCGGGCCAGCCCGCCGCGAGCTGCGCCGCGGCGTGTTGCAGCAGGTGGGCGGTGGCGGCGTCGTCGAGGCTGAGGCGGATGAAGGCCGTCAGGTTCTGGTCCGGTGCGGCCGGCTCCAGCGCCGCGGCGCGTTCGAGAAGTCTTGGAACGGTCCCGATCACTGTGGTCATGGGCGCCTCGCCTCCTGATGACTCAACAGTACGCCCGACCGGCGGGAACGTGATCTCGGATCGGAGGCGGTGCGGAAGCGGGCTCAGGACCCGGGGCGATCCAGGAGCTCGTACTGTCCGGCGTTCGGCGGCCGGTCCCGCGGGCCGTCCCGGTCGTACTCGAGGTCGTCGACCACCGCCGCGACGCCGTCGGCGCGCCCGACCATCTCGGCGATCAGCCGGGCCAGCCCGCGGGTCTCGACCCGGCCGCCGAGCAGGACCACGCCGTCGTCGACGAGGATGCGCAGCGTCGCCGGATCGATCCAGAAGACACCGCGGATGATGTCCTCGGCGACCTCGCGCCGGATCTCGGCGTCGGCGCGCACGAACGCGGCCAGCAGGTCCGAGCGGCTCACCACGCCCTTCAGGACGCCTCGCGCGTCGGTGACGACCAGCTGCCGCACATGCTGCTCGGTCATCCTGCGGGCCGCCGCCGGGACCGCGGCCTCCGGCCCGATCGTCAACGCCGGGGAGGTCATCAGCTCCCGCGTGGTGGTCGCCGCGATCTCCGCCTCGGCCTTCCGCCGGGCGCGGCCGGGCAGCAGGCGCTGTCCGAACCCGGGCGGATCGACGGCGCAGGCCGACTCCTTGCGCACCAGGTCCGACTCGGACACGACGCCGAGCACCCGGCCGTCGCTGTGCACCACCGGCACGGCGCCGATGTGGTGTCGGTCCAGCAACTCGGCGACGGCGCTGAACGGGGCATCGGCCAGAACCGTGACGACCTGGTCGGCCGGAGTCATCAGGCGGGAGACGGCTGTGTGCTTCATGGTTGCTCCGCATCCCCCCGGGCGGGTGTGCTGATCCGGCTCTCAGACGGCCTTCGGCTCCCCCATGACCGTCCGGTGTTCCGGCATCGGTCTGAGCCGCACCTTCCAGTCCTCACCGTCGCGCACGACATCGATCTCGGCGGCGCACGACCAGGTCTCCGCCTCGGCGATGGCGCAGGCCAGCCCGCGCGCCACGGCCATCGCGGCCTGCCACTCCTCGACCGCGGCGACCACGAACTGGCTGCCCCCGATCGTCACGACGCGCACGCCCTCCACGGAGTTGATCTGCCGGATCTGGTCCGCACGGAGGAGGTCGCCGCTCGCGGTGCTGATCCAGACATGGTTCATGACTGCTCCCTCTATGGCTATTTTGCCCTGCTTTGGCCGATTGGGGAACGGTCTTTCGGCCCGGTGCGGGAGTGGCCATAGGTCCCGGGTGGGTGGTGGGTGGTCGGCCCCCGCAGCCTCGACTCGCACCGCCAACGTGATGAGCCGCGACAGACGAGCGTGACTATGGGATTGCCAGTAGGTCGATTGGCAAAATGCTTACCGCTTCACAGCATTGCGGAGTCCTGAAATCATGGTGCTCTCTCCGAAGTGGATATCTAATCGGAGGCGGTCTTGGCCGGAGAATTATTCCCGGCATTCCCCGAAGTGGACCAAGGAGTGGTATGGGCTCTAGGTACCGCAAGACTTTCAAAGCCGGACCGATCAGGGTGACCGCGTCGAAGTCCGGCATCAGCTACTCGGCGGGAGTCAAAGGAGCCCGCGTCACGAAGCGGGCCGACGGCCGCGTGCAGACGACGTTATCCGCTCCGGGAACGGGACTGAGCTATACCAAGTCGAGCGGCGGCACGAAGAAGGCTCGCCCCAGCTCGGCGAAGCCTTCCAAGGCGACCGCCCCGCCGAAAAGCCGGGCTGTCAAGCCCCGTGTTCCCACCCGGTCCGAGATCGAACGAGCATGGCTGGCCTCGGGGGAACTGCTTCCTGCGCATGGCCCTCGCATTAGCGAGCGCAAGGCTATGTTCCTCGCGGGATTCATGGCGTCACTTGCCGAACCCGGTGAGGAGACTCGCCTCTTCTTGGCCGTCAGTAAGCTCAATCCGGCGCGGGACGTGTTGGTTTTGACAACACGGAGGTTGCTGATGTTCCAGGCCGACCAGCTCCTTCGCGGTGGCCGAATCGTCTCCGTGAATCTCAGCTCGGTGGGCGAGGTGACTATCCGACGTCGCCTGTGGTCGGCGTCTTTGGTGCTGAAGGATGCTCACGGTTCTGACCGCATGGTATGCGGGTCGGTAAGCCCCAAGAGCCTGGCCTGGCTGAGAACGGCTACAAAAGGCGACCCCGTCTTCGTCTTGCCCGGTTGAGACAACAGGTGCGTGCGTGCAACACATAAGGTGGGGAGGGATCCACTTGCAGTATCGCTTCAATGCCGCGCCCGGCTGGCCGCCGGTACCCGAGGGCTGGATGCCACCCCCGGGCTGGCAGCCTGATCCGGCCTGGCCGCCGGCCCCGCCCGGCTGGCAGTTCTGGCTTCCGCTCACGCACTCCGACGTGCCGAAGCAGTCGTTCGCGTTCGCGGCGCCGACGTACACCCCGATCGGGAGTGGCCAAAGTGGCCTCCTCGGCAAACGTAAGCGCGCGGAAGTGGAAAACGAGGCTCTTCGGGCGGAGATAGCCCGGCTGACGGGGATGGACCCGAGGCAGATAGCCGAAGAGGTCGCTTTGGCGACGAGGGAGCTCTCGGAGCTGAAGCGCCAGCAGATCGGGGCGTTGGAGGTGCTTTCGCGGGCGCAGGCGGAGGCCGAGTCGCTTCGTTCCGACATCATCCAACTCCGCGATGAGCAGCTGCTCCAAGAGGTCGGCATCTACGAGTATCGGCACCGGCTCGAGGACGCGGTGGCGTACAAGATGCGCCTGGAGAAGCTGCGCGAGCTCATCAAGGAAAGCGGGCGCCGGGGGAACGCCGTGCTGAGTGCCACCGATTGGCGGGTCAACAATTCCCTGGCTCAGGGCCGGAAGATGGTCAAGGAGTTCTCCAAGCTGATGTTGCGTGCTTACAACGCGGAGGCGGACACCCTTGTCCGGGATCTTCGCGCCTTCAAAGTCGACGCCGCTGTGGCCCGCTTGTCGAAGACGCGCGAGACCATCGCGAAACTCGGCACCACGATGAACATCCGTGTCTCGGATGCCTACCATGCCTTGCGCGTCCAGGAACTGGAGCTGACGGCTGACTACCTGGTCAAGGTGGAGGAGGAGAAGGAACGGGTCCGCGAGGAACGCGAGCGCCAGCGTGAGGAAGCCAAGGCCCAGAAGGAGTTCGAGCGGGAGAAGGCCCGTCTGCTCAAGGAGCAAGCCCACTACCACGGGGCGCTCGCTCGTCTGGGCGACGCGGATGATCGAACGACGCTGGAGGGCAAGCTTGCCGAAATCGACGCCGCGATCAAAGGCGTCGAGGACCGTGAGGCGAACATCCGGGCGGGCTATGTGTACGTCATCTCCAACGTCGGTTCCTTCGGCCCGGACGTCGTCAAAATCGGCCTCACCCGCCGGTTGGATCCGATGGACAGGGTGCGTGAGCTCGGCGATGCTTCGGTGCCGTTCCGGTTCGACGTGCATGCGCTCGTTTTCAGCGAGGACGCCGTGTCGCTGGAGACCGCGTTGCACCACGAGTTCGCGGAAAGTCGGCTGAACCGCGTGAACATGCGTCGCGAGTTCTTCCGGGTGACGCCGGCCGAGGTACGCGACGCGCTAAGTCGGCATGTGAGCCATCACCTGCTGGAGTTCACCGCCACACCCGAAGCGCTGGAGTGGCGCCAATCGCAGCACGCTATGTAGCGGTCATGTCGGGCTCGCCCTCGAACGCGCTATTTCCATGGCTCAGCGGGTCAGGCCGACAGCCCCAGAGGACCGCCGGCCTGACCTGCTTCACCCCCGTTCCACCGCACCGATCGTCAGCGCTGCAGCTTCTCCGGCGTCATCCCGGGGCAGGTCGTGTTCGCGGGCAGCAGCTCGCGCGCGGCCTGCTCCTGGGCGTCGCTGGTGCCGCCGACCAGGGGGGCCGTGGCGGTGGTTCCGTTGGGGCGGACGATGGTCACGGAGGTGATGTTCGGGTAGGCCAGGAAGCCGGTCTTCGGGTCGCGGGTCGTGAGTTTGACCTCGACGACGCCGGATGCTCCGACCGTGACCTGGTCGGACTGGAAGGGCTCCGTGGTCCCGTTGACGATGTCGGTCGTCTTGGTGCCCGCGACCGTCACCTTCGAGCCGGGGGTGGCGACGACGGGGGCGTAGAAGACCTGAGCCGGGGAGTCCAGTTCGGCCAGCGGTGCCGCCTCGGGGTGGGTGGCCTCGCTCGCGTCGATGGTTTCCGGCAGCTCCAGCCAGATCCCCTTGTAGGAGTCGGAGCCGAACATGCGGTAGACGGCGCCGCCGTGGCTGACGTCGACGACGGCCGCGCCGTCGCCGCCGGAGTGGGCCAGGTTGCCGGCCCACTCGATCTTGAAGGTGTAGGACGACAGTGTGTAGCCGCACAGCTTGAACGAGCCGACCAGGTTGTCCAGGACGTCGCGGGTGCCGTCGCCGACCGGCTTGCCGTAGGCGTGGATCATCGCGTCCACGGTCGGTTTCGCCTGCGCCGTCGACGTCTGGTAGCCCGGGAACAGCGCGTAGTCCGTGGGCCAGCCGAACATCATCGCCTGGCCGGTGGTGGAGCTCGAGCTCGGCGGCGACGATGTGGTGGCCGACGGGCTGCTCGGCGGCGTGGTCGGCGCGCTGTCATGCGTCACCGGGCTCGTTGCGGGGCTCGTCGCGGGGTTCGTCGGCGGTGCCAGTGGCGAGTGCGTCGGGCCGCCCGCGGCCGCGGCCGAGGCCGGGCCCGAGCCGCCGCGCCCCACCGCGCTGCCGATCCCGACCGCGGCTCCCAGCACGGCCACGACGGCCAGCGACGCGCCGAGGGTGGTGCGCCTGCGGCGGTCGCGGGCGATCGCGGGGCCCAGCGGGCCGTAGGGGTCGGCTGAGCGCGGGCTCAGAGCGGCAGCCGCCCGCAGGCTGCCGGCCAGCTCGTCGGTGAACGCGCTCTCGTGTTCGTCGGTCATGGTGTCCTCCGTCATCCGGTTCACCCGGCTTTCCACGTGGTCGCCGCTGCCCGCTCGGCAGCGGCCTCCGTTCCGAGTTGCGTCCGGAGCTTGGCCAGGGCCCTGGACGTCTGGGATTTGACGGTGCCGACGGAGCACCCGAGGACCTCGGCGGTCTCGGACTCCTTGAGGTCTTCCAGGAAGCGCAGAACGATGATCGCCCGCATGCGCGGCGGCAGCGTCAGCACGGCCCGCCACACCAGGTCGCGCCGATCGACGGCCTCGGTGCCGTCGGCCGCCGCCACCTCCGGCAGGAAGGCGACGGGGCGCTCGGACCGGTGCGCGGCACGCCGCCACCAGGAAGCGTGCAAGTGGATCACGATGCGCCGCGCGTAATGCTCCGGCACATCCCGCCGCTCGATCCGCCCCCACGCCCGGTAGGTCTTCACCAGCGCGGTCTGCACCAGGTCCTCGGCCCTGGCGTAGTCGCCGGTCAAGACGTACGCCGTGCGCACCAGCCGATGCCGGCTGTCGATCACGAACTGTCGGAAGTCCTCTTCGTGTTCCGCGCGCACGCCCCGCCCCTTCGTCGTTCGTATCCGGGCTCTGCCGGACACCGTCAGGGGTCAGAGGCCTTCAGGGGGTGGGAAGGTTGGCTCGGGGGTGGAGGAATGTCGGCCGGCTCAGCTCGACTCCCGCACGATCAACCGCGTCGGCAGTATCAAAGGGCTGGGTTGCTCCCCGTCGACGACCGCCAGCAGCATCCGCGCCATCTCCCGGCCCCACGCCTGAATCGACTGGTGCACCGTCGTCAGCGGCGGCGTGGTGTGCCGGGCGGCCTGGTAGTCGTCGAAGCCGGTGAGGGCGACGTCGTCGGGGACGTGGCGGCCGGCCGCGGTGAGGACGCGCAGGGCGCTGATGGCCATGGTGTCGTTCCCGGCGGCGACCGCGTCGAGGTCGGGGTGGCGGGCCAGGAGGGCCTGCATCGCCTGGGTGCCGCTGGCTTCCGTGTAGTCGCCGTGGACGACGCGCGTGGCGTCCAGTCCGGCCACGGCCATGGCGTCCAGGTGGCCGCGGTGGCGGGCCAGGCCCGCATCGCTGTCGAGGGGGCCGGTGATGGTGGCTATGCGGCGGCGGCCTTGGGCTATGAGGTGTTCGGTGGCTGCTCGGGCGCCGCCGCGGTTGTCGGAGTCGACGTAGAAACGGGGTTCGAAGTTCAGCGGGCGGCCGCCGAAGACGACGGGGGTGTCGGCCTGTTCGGCTTGGTCAGTCAGGGGATCGTCGCTGTGGCGGCCCATCAGCATCACGCCGGCGGCGCTGTGGGTCTGGAGGACCTGCTGGAGTTTGGCGCGGCTGCGCGGTGAGTTCACCAGGACCAGCATGAGTTCCAGGCCGGTCTCCTCCAGGGCGGCGGTGACGCCGGCGATGGCCTGGCTGTAGAAGGGGGTGTCCTGGCCGAGGGCCGAGTCGTCGTCGGTGATGGCCAGGACCACGGCGCCGGCGCGGCGGGTGGCCAGGGCCCGGGCCGTCGCGTTGGGGACGTAGCCCAGTTCCCGGACCGCTTTCTGGACCGCCTCGCGCTTGGCCTTGCTGACGTGCGGGGCGTTGTTCAGGACCCGGGAGGCCGCGGTGCGCGAGACGCCGGCCCGCTCGGCGACCTCGTCGAGGGTGGGCTGGCGGCGGGAGGCCTCGGGCATGGCGGGTCTGCCTTTCGCCGGGGGACTGGAAGCGCTCCCATCATCTCATCATGCCGTGTGCCGCGAGCAGGCGAGCCGTGAGCTGTGGCAGGGCTCGTCATTGCCGGTGCGTAACAGAATCCTTGCAAGCCCCCTTCCCTGTCGGCCATTGCGCGGTTACTCTCACCGGAAGCGCTTCCAGTTCCGCATCCCGGGCTGACATCGGCTGATGATCTCAACACCAGGTCGATCGGTTCCGCCATGCCGGAAGCGCTGGCACCCCCGACTCCATCTGCCCCGACTCGACCGGGTCAGACCGACGCAAGGGAAGGTTTTGCTCATGGCTCAGTTCCCCCGCACCCCGCTCCCTCGGAAGTGGCGCGGCTGGCTGCTCGCACTCACGGTGGCCGCCGCGGGCGTCTTCACCGGACCCGCGGCCCACGCGGACACCGCGATCTGCGGACAGTTCGACAGCACCTCGGTTTCCGGCGGCCAGTACATCGTGCAGAACAACGAATGGGGCGACACGATCCAGCAGTGCCTGGACGTGACGAACGACGGGTTCTCCGTCACCACCGGGAACCACAACGTCAGCACCGGCGGCGCGCCGGCGGCCTATCCGTCGATCTACGCCGGCTGCCACTACGGCAACTGCTCGGCCAACAGCGGCCTGCCGCTCCAGGTCTCGGCGTTCGGCAACCCGCAGTCCAGCGTCAACTTCAACACCGCCGCCGGCCAGTGGGACTCCTCGTACGACATCTGGTTCGACACCCAGCCCAACCCCTCCGGCCAGAACGACGGCGAGGAGCTGATGATCTGGGCCAACCACGCCGGCGCGCCCCGGCCCGCCGGCTCGCAGGTCGGCACCGCCGTGATCGAGGGCGCCACGTGGGACGTCTGGGAGTCGCGGATGAACAACGGCGGCATCGGCTGGAACGACGTCTCCTACGTCCGTGAGAACCCGACCAACGCGATCACCGTGAACATCAAGGACTTCACGAACGACTCGCTCAGCCGCGGCTACATGAGCAGCGCCTGGTACCTGACCAGCGTCCAGTTCGGCTTCGAGCCCTGGCAGGGCGGCCCGGGCCTGGGCGTGAACTCCTTCTCCTTCAACGCCAACGCCTCCGGCAGCGGTGGTGGTGGCGGTGGCGGCGGAACCGGCGGCGGCAACGAGGTCGTGGGGCAGGGCAGCGGCCGGTGCCTGGACATCCAGAACCTCGGCACCGCCGACGGCACGCCGGTGCAGCTCTGGGACTGCGGCGGCGCCTGGAACCAGCGCTGGTCCTCCACCGGCGGCAGTTTCGTCAACCCGCAGACCGGCAAGTGCCTGGACGTCGCCGGCGCCGGCACGGCGGACGGCACCCAGGTGCGGCTGTGGTCGTGCAACGGCAGCGGCGCCCAGCAGTGGCAGGTGAACGGAAACGGCACGATCACCAACCCCAACTCCGGCAAGTGCCTGGACGCGGACAACCAGGGCACCGGCAACGGCACCCTGCTCCAGATCTGGGACTGCTACGGCAGCGGGACACAGGCCAACCAGGTCTGGTCGCTGCGCTGACCGGGGCCGGAACCGGGGCGGGTCCTGCGTCGTGCCGCGGCGCGGGACCCGCTTCGGCGTCCCCAGAAGGCAGCCGATGCCCGGCGTGCGACAGTGAATCACGGCGAATCAGAGCTCTTCATAGCCATCCGCTCCGGTGAAGTCCGCCGCCGCGATGTTCACGCCCGCCCGGGCTGGGTACCACGCCCCGAAAGGCCGATGGCCGAAGCAGCAGGACCCCAGACCGCAGGAGCCCGGGAGGCGATCATGAACGGCTCAGCCGACACCACGCGCGACGACTGGCGGCGTCCGAGCGGCACCGTGCGGATCGTGGCCTCCGGGCGCGGACAGGTGCGCGTCCAGAAGTCGTCGGGACGCAAGCTGCGCGATCTGCCGGAGCTGGATCTGCGGACTCCGTCGGGGCGGTTGTTGCCGTTCTGACTGAAGGAAACACGACATGACGTCAGAGTTCTGATTTCGGCGATCATTCCCTGAAATCCCTTTCGCCCGTCGCCGTGTTGCCAAAAGCGTGACGCCCCACATAATCCCGCATTGACGCTAACCGGACGCCGGGACAAGCGTGGTCATTGCTTACCACGATGTTCGAGTGCCACCGCATCGGCGGAAATGGTCGGTGCGAGGCACGCGAAGGGGGTTGGAAGGAGTGGCACTACCCAAGATTCTCGGCCTGATCGTCGCCCTGGTGATGCTGATGATCGGCCTCACCTCCGGCGTCGCCACCGCGGCCGGAGCCACCGCGGCCGGAGCCACCGCGACCGGAGCCAATGCCGCCGGGACGGCCGTCCGCGCCGACGGCACCCGCGTGGCCGCGCCGGCCGCCGTCACGCCGCAGGACAGCGGCAACAACGGCGCGTGGGTGAGCGGCATCGGGCAGTGCTCGATCAGCTCGACGTCGGACTGCTGGGGCTACATCAACACGACCAGCGGCACCCCGTGCCCGGCGAACCACTTCTGCGTCTACCAGAACCAGTACGCCTACCAGGGCGGCAAGGTGTACTCGTTCTACCACTGCCACAACGGCGGCTCGGACTGGGCCCTGGAGAACTGGAACGGGACGGGCGAGTACCACAACAGCGACTCGCCCGGAACCCACGCCTACATCAAGGGCTCGAGCCACAACGTCCTGGTGAACATCCCGCAGGGCGCGGACAACGACGACTACAACTTCATCCCGGCCTACTACGTTCAGGCTTGCTGAGCGGGGTCCGGAACCATTAGGTGAAATCCTGTCCCGCCGTCGCCGGTGCGACGGCGGGACTCGCTGTTCCCGGCGATTCCGTGAGGCGCCGAATATCAAATGTTTGTGAAAACCTGCTGGGGGCGACAGGCCTGTGGCCGATCAGTACTCTGTGCTGCCACCGACCACTTCAGGAAAGAGATCAGATGTCGACGATGTCGGGTAAGACAGTTCTCGTGACCGGTGCCAACCGCGGTATCGGGAAGGCTTTGGTGCACGAGGCTTTGGCCCGGGGCGCCACGCGCGTCTTCGCCGGGACGCGGCAGCCTCTGGACTACACCGACGATCGCGTCGTGCCGTTGACGCTGGACATCACCGACGCCGCCCAGATCCGCGCCGCCGCCGACGCCGTGGACTCGCTGGACCTGCTCGTCAACAACGCCGGACTGGCTCTGTGGGACGACGACCTGACCGATCCGGCCCTGCTCCAGCAGCACTTCGCGGTCAACGTCTTCGGGTCCTTCGCGGTCACGCAGGACATGCTGCCCGCCCTGACCACCGCCCGGGGCGCGGTGCTCAACATCCTGTCCACCTCGTCCTGGGCGAACATGCCGCTGCTGCCCAGCTACTCGGTGTCCAAGGCCGCGGCCTTCTCCCTGACCCAGGGGCTGCGCGCCTACCTGGCCAACCGCGGCGTGCGCGTGCACGCGGCGATGATCGGCGTCGTCGACACGGACATGACCAAGGGCTTCGACATCCCCAAGGCCGCGCCGGAAGCCGTCGCCAAGCGCATCTTCGACGGCCTGGCCGCCGGCGAGGACGAGATCTTCCCCGACCCGATGTCCGAACTCGTCGCGGACTCCTGGCGCGGCGGCGCGCTGAAGGCGATGGAGGTCGAGTACGCGGCGCT
This sequence comes from Catenulispora sp. MAP12-49, assembly GCF_041262705.1. Lineage (NCBI taxonomy): Bacteria > Bacillati > Actinomycetota > Actinomycetes > Catenulisporales > Catenulisporaceae > Catenulispora > Catenulispora sp. MAP12-49. The sequence continues at coordinate 97,764 of NZ_JBGCCP010000015.1, forward strand.
CGTGGCCGATTCCGAGTCGGAGTAGTGCCCTTGGCGATACAGCACGACGCGCTCCCGGTCGGTACCGGGAGTGCGTCGCAGTGGTCTTACTCGGCGGTGCTCACTGAACGGTGTAGTGGTACGGGAACGCGGCGAGTTCGTCGCCGGTCGGCGACATGCCGTTGTTGCTCAGCGCCGAGGAATCGTCGAGGTAGACGACGCCGGACACCGCGGTGCCCGACACCTGGCTCGGGGTCAGGGTCAGCGTCAGGGTGGCCTGCCCGCCGGGCTGCACGATCACCGGGGTGAACGCCGCGTTCGGATTCACCCCGAGCTGCCAGAGGTCCCCGGTGCCCGACACCGCGTCCGCGTTGAAGGCCTGGCTGACGGCCGTCATGGACAAGGACGCCGTCGAACTCGCGGTGCCCGCGGTGCTGCCGAACGGCCCGGTCGGCTGCGGGACGATGTCCCAGTCGCCTTGGGTAATGCTGGTGCTGCTGCCAGAGTGCGGAGCGCTGTAGCTGGCGAAGGCGTCGTTTCCGACAGCGGTCGAGGCGACGTCCGGCTCACCGTTGAACGGCGAGGAGTCGAACTGGACCGGCGCGGTCGAGACCGCCGCCATCGAGACCTGGCTGGTCCGCGTCGGCACGATCCACTGCGGCTCCGGGTTGGTGGACGCCAACGGCAGGGTCAGGTTCGCCGTCGGGGTCGTCGAGGCCAGCGGCATGGTGACGTACTGGTCCAGCCGCGGGTCCAGGAAGTAGGACTCGATGCCCTGCGAAGTGTTGTGGACGGTGAAGCTCATGGTGACGGGCTTGTTCCGGGCGAGCACGCCGCCTCGCGGGACGCCGGTGGAGGCCGCGCCGACGCCGTGGAGGTCGACCTCGCCGGTGAAGGTCGTGTCCAGCGCGTCGCCGGTGACCGGGTTGGTGAAGGTGGCGATGACGGTCCACTGGCCGGGTTCGGGATTCAGGACGCTGAGGAGAGCCCCGGAGCTCGCGACGGTCTTCGCGCTGCTCCCGCTGCCTTCAAGGGTCTGGTTCGACGCCCGCGCCGGGTTCTGGCCGTCCGGCGAGACCAGGTAGACGTAATAGGGATCGGTCTTGTGGCCGGCCAGCGCGGTGCGGACGTCCAGCGCCGGCGCGCCGGCCGGGACGTTCACGACGTAGAACTCACTCTGCGCCGGCACGTAGCCGCGGCCGTTGCCGCCCTGGATGTCGGAGGAGAAGGACCCCGTGCCGTTGGTCATCGCGACCTGCGAGCGCAGCGTCATCGGGACGGTGCTGCGGCCGGAGCGCGAGCCGCTGATCACGAGTGCGGCGCTCAGGTCCCCGGCCTGCGGCGGGGTCTCGGCGCTCACCGCGATGTTCGTGCTCTGACCCGGTCGCAGCGTCACCGTGGACGGCGTGACCTGGCCGAACGGCACGAACTCGGCCACCGTGGCGTTGAACAGCACGCTCCCGGTATAGCCGGACGTGGCGGCGTCGGAGATCACCGCGGTCCAGGTGCCGGGCACCGGCGAGTGCACGTCCACATGCCCGTGGTTGCCGTTGCCGTTGGGCAGGCTGTTCGCGGTGAACCGGCCGTTCGGGTCGAGCAGCACCAGGTTCACCGGGTACTGTCCGGTTCCGGGCCAGGCGATGTTCGAGTCCAGACGGTCCTGGCCCGGCGGGACCTGGAAGGTCACCTTCAGGTAGTTGTTCTTGACGCCGGACTGGTCCACGTAGGTGGAGCCGCCGTTCGTCAGCTGCACGGTGCGGTTCGCGACCACGCTGCTCGGGCCGAGGGTGCGGCCGGCCAGGCTGACGGTCTGCGTGCCGGTGCCGGTGTTCGTCAGGGTGCTGGTGAAGTGCTGCGCCGTGTCCGGGGCGGCCGTGGCGTCGAACTGATCGGCGCTCAGGGTCACGGTGTCGCCGGTCGGCTTGCCGGCGCCATCCGGGGTGTGGATGGACAGCGCCGCTTCAACGGCGCGGTAGGCGTCCACGAGTCCGGAGCCCTGCTCGGAACCGACCACATCGAGGTCGTCCGCGGTGCTCTCGATCAGCTGGTCCACCAGGGCAGGTGTCGGGCTGGCACCGGCGTGCGCGGAGCGGTACGCCTGGATCACGAGCGCTGCCACGCCGGCCACGAGGGGGCCGGCCTCGCTGGTGCCGCCCTCCTGGAGCACCGGGCTCGGCCGGCCGAGGCTGTCCAGGCAGTCCGGCGCCAGGGTCTTGTCCGGGGTGCAGATCATCCAGTCCAGGTCGCCGGGCGCGACGACCGAGATGCTGCGGCCCTGCTCGGTGGACCCGCCGGAGGACAGGGAGCTGATGTTGTCGCTGACGTGGCCGGTCGCGCCGATGTCGTCGTAGCCGGCGGTGTCGGCCTGCGCGTAGGAGCGGAACGTGGTGGACGCCCCGACGGCGATGACGCCGGGCTGGGACGCGGGAGACCAGATCGTGTTCTGGTTCCCGGCGTCATAGGACGGCACCGTGATGGTGACGCCGGCCGCCATCGCGGCCGCGTTGGCGGCCTTGATCAGGTCGGCGCTGGTGTCCGGCATCGGGAAGCTGCCCGCTTCCTCGTTGAGGACGTTGACGTGGTCGACGGTGGTCGCGTAGTCGATGGCCTGCAGGAACGCGGAGGTCGTGGTGTAGTCGTCCTCGCCGTAGACCTTGTAGGCGTCCAGGGTCACGCCGGGGGCCACGCCCTCCAGGCGGATCAGGCACGGCTTGCCGAGGGCCGAGGCGGTGTAGTCCTGGAGGTTGTACACGTGGTCGCCCTGGGCGGCGATCATGCCGTCGTCGAGCATTGATTCGATCTCGTTGCCGCCCAGGACGTTCCCGCCCTCGCCGGTGAAGTCCTGGTAGTCGGCGATGACATGCGAGCCGTCGGACCGGACCAGGTCCGGGGTGGTGACGTCCATCTCGGCGGCGATGTCGCCGACGGTGACCCCGGCGCCGGTGAAGCCGAGGGAGCGCGCGGTCTTCGCACCAGGCACGTCGGAGTCGGCCTTGATCGCCTCGTCCGCCTCCGGGTTGAGCTGCACGCCGCCGTTCGCGGCGCATGTCCCGGATGGAAGGGTCGCGGCGGCGGCCTTGGCCGGACCGCTCTGGCTTCTTGGAAGAGTCGGGAGGGTCAAGCCGGGGCGTACCTTGATGGCCGAGTCGGGCACGACCTCGGACACGTCGGGATCGCTGCGCAGCGCCTGCTCCTCGGCGGGCGACACGGTGGCACTCAGGGCATTGATGACGGTCAGCGGGCGGACGTTCCGGCTGTTCGCCGACTTGAGCGAACTGAGCAACGGGGCCTGTGCGGAGGCGATCGCGGAGTGCCGGAGGGACTGATTCGCCATCACGACGATCACGGGTTGGTCTACGGACATGGATGGTGCCGGTGCTGATGAAGCGTTCGCGGGTATCGCTGTGAGGGTGAGGGTGGCTGCGCACAAGGTGGTGAGCACAGCACTTCGGCGGCGACGAAGGAACGGCATGTACGCTCCGAATCGATATAAGAGCCCTGCGGGATTTCCGCACGACGCCTGATTGTCGCCCCGGCTCGGCGCGTGGGCCAGACCCGATGGCCGGACCTGATGGCGTACCGTGCCGTCGTGATCCTCGAAGCTGTGTACCTCCTGCCGGCCGCGGTGTGGACCGGTTCCATGACGTACAGCCTCGCGGTCGTGCAGCCGCGGAGCGCACGGTTCTTCCGCGACGACGACCAGCTGGAGGAGTTCCTCACGGTCCTCGCGCACGGGAACCGGTGGCGGGTCCTGGCCATGGCGGCGACGCTGATCGCGAGCGCCACGGCGTTGGTCGTGGTGTGTCCGTGGGCCGGCGCGCGCGTGGTCTACGGCATCGCGCTGGCCCTGGACTTAAGCGCGACCGCCGTGTTCGTGCACGTGTCGTGGCGGCACTGGCCGGCCCGGGTCTTCGCGCTCTCCCAGGAGCGTCCGGACTTCCGTCGCAGGCTCTTGATGAGCGCGCGGGCGATCTGGCTGCTGGTCGGCGCCGGGTTCGTGCTCGCGCTGGTCGCGAGCGTGGGGCGGCACTGATGCGGGTGGTCGTCGCCGGATCGAGCGGGCTGATCGGCGGCGCGCTTCGCGCGGCCTATCACGGCGACGGCCATGAGGTGGTCCGTCTGGTCCGCCGTCCGGCTCAGGCCCCTGACGAAGTCCGGTGGGATCCGCTGCGTCCGGATCCGCGGCTCGTCGAGGGCGCCGACGCGGTGGTCAACCTGGCCGGCGCCCCGCTGGGCGATCGGCGGTGGAATGCCCGCTACCGCGCCCTGATCGCCTCCAGCCGCATCGACACGGCGTCCGCGCTGGCCACGATGGCCGCGCGGGCTGCCGCACCGCCTTCGGTCCTCGTCTCGATGTCCGGGATCCGGTACTACGGCGTCGATCGCGGGGACGAGGAGCTGACCGAGACGAGCGCCGCCGGGACCGACGGATTCCTGCCGCTGGTCACGGCGCGGTGGGAGGCCGCCACCGGGACGGCGGCCGAGGCCGGGGTCCGGGTCTGCCACCTGCGGACCGCGCTGGTGTTGGCGGGGGAGGGCGGCTTGGTGCCGCGGCTCCTGACGCCTTTCCGTTGTGGACTGGGATCGACGCTGGGATCGGGGCGGGCGTATTGGAGCTTCCTGACACTGCACGACACGGTCGCGGCGATCCGGTTCCTGGCCGAGCGTCCGCGGACTGAGGGCCCTTACAACCTCGCGGCCCCGAACCCGGTCCGCGCGGCCGACTTCACGAAGGCGCTGGCTTCGGCGATCGGGAGAACGGCGAGACTGCGGCTGCCCCTGTGGGCTTTGCGCATCGGGGTCGGTCAGATGGGGCCCGAGGTGTTGGGCAGTTTGCGGGTGATTCCGGAGCGTTTGTCGGCGGCTGGATTCTGTTTTGGATACCCGGATATCGAGGCCGCGTTGCGCGCGGCACTTAAGGGAAATCCCGATACTCAGCGGCTGCGTCGTTCATCAGACCCGTGATTGACCCCGCGTGGGATGTTCCCGAGTTTTCGCACAATTTCTCCGACCTGCTGGACGCGGCCCCCTGAGCTGCGCAATGATCGCTCGGCGCGCGAGGGGACTCTGGCGCGTTTCGCATATCGGGAGGGGAAGGCAAATGCCGCAAGGAGCCGTTGGCAAGAAGCGTCAGCCGTGGGGTGTGTGGGGGCTGTCCCTCATCACGTTCGGCATCTACTTCTACGTGTGGTGGTACAAGGTCAACCGCGAGACCCGGGACTTCGACAACTCGATCACCGTGAACCCGGCGCTGTCGGTCCTCGCGTACATCCCGGGCGCGTACATCGTGATCCCGCCGTTCGTGTCCGCCTACCGCACCGGCAAGCGCATCGCGCAGGCCCAGACCGCGGCCGGCCTGCCGGCGACGTGCAGCGGTGGCCTGGGGATCCTGCTCTCCATCCTGTTCAGCCTGAACACCGTGTACTACCAGGGCCAGCTGAACAAGATCTGGGACAGCTACCCGGGCGCCGGCGAGGGCACCGCCGTGCCGCACCGCGGCGCGGGTGCGGCGGCGCAGGGCGCGCACGTGGCCTGAGGCTGACGACAGTGGTCAGTCCGCCCCGGCCGGTTCTCAAAGGCCGGGGCGGACTTTTCATGTCGCTGAGCGGGTCCAGACCCTGACCGCGGTTCGGGCGGCGAGATAGTCGTTCCTGTCCAGGACGGACTCGAGATGGATGCCGCCTTGGATGCGCAGGCCGCCGAAGTTCCAGGGGTTGAACGTCACGAGTTCTCCGCCGTCGGTCGCGATGCTCGCCATGACGATCTGTCCGCCCTCGGACGCAGCCTGGACGAGCTGGCCGCGCTGAACGCGTCCTGGCAGCCGCTGGCCCGGCTCACCCCGGCCCAGTTCAACGCCTATCGTGCGGCGTTGGGTGAGGGTTCGGGGTTCCAGTCCGCGATGTACCGGCGGCTGGAGTTCCTGCTCGGCGAGCGGTCGGCGTCGATGCTCGTGCCGCACGCCGGGACGCCCGACATGCATGCGGAATTGCGGCAGGCGTTGGGCGAGCCGAGCTTGTACGACGAGGTGCTGCGTCTGTTGCATCGGCGCGGTCACGCGATTCCGCAGGCGGTCCTGGACCGTGACCTCGCCCGGCGCTACGAGGGCGATTTGGTGGTGGAGCAGGTGTGGGCCGACATCTATGCCGCTCCCGAGCGCGAGCCCGATCTGGTGCGGCTCGGTGAGGCGCTGACCGATGTCGCCGAGGCGGTGTGGCGATGGCGTGGCGACCACCTGATGGCGACGCGGCGGGCGATGGGGGCGAAGGTCGGGACCGGTGGGTCGTCCGGCGTGGCCTGGCTGGCCAAGCGCGCCGAGGCTTTGGTCTTCCCCGAGTTGTGGACGGCGCGCAGCCGGGTGTGACCGGCGCGGCCGGCGTGACCGGTGCGCCCTCGCGCTGAACCGCTCATGGCGCGAAGCGCACCGTCAGCACCAGCCCGCCCTCCTCGCCGGCGCGGGCCGTCAGCTCCGCGCCGTGTGCCTCGGCGATCGAGCGCGCGATCGACAGGCCCAGGCCGTGGCCGGCGGTCGCGGTGCGGTCGGGGCCGTGGCGGCGGAACGGTTCGAACAGGTCGGGGATCTTCTCGGGCGCCACGATCGGGCCGGTGTTGGTGACCGTCGCCGTCGCGGCGGCGGTGTCGAGGCGGATGCGGACCCGGCCGCCGGGCCGGTTGTACTGAATGGCGTTGCGCGTGAGGTTCGTCAGCAGATGACGCACCAGAACCGGGTCCCCGGGGACGACCAGCGGGGCGTTCGCGTCGGCATCGAGGCTGACGCGCACCTTGTTCTTCGAGGCCAGCGGCGTCGATTCGGCCGCCACGATCCTGGCGGTGGCAGCCAGATCCACCGGTTCGGTCTCATCGAGGCCGCGATCGCTGCGGGCCAGCAGAAGCAGGGCGTTGATGAGCCGTTCGGCCTCGTAGTTGGCGGCGAGCACATCGTCGCGGACGTCGGCGAGATCGCCCGGGAGCGGATCGGCGAAACCGACCTGGAGGCACGTGCGCTGGACCGCGAGCGGCGTCTTGAGTTCGTGGGAGGCGTTGGCGACGAAGCGGCGTTGGCTCTCGAACGACTTCTCCAGCCGGTCGAGCATGGTGTCGAAGGTGTCGGCGAGACGGTGCAGCTCGTCGTCGGGCCCGGTGAGCGACAGCCGTTGGTGCAGGTTCTCCTGGCTGATCTGCCGCGCCGCCCCGGTGATGGCGGCGACGGGACGCAGCGCGCGGCCGGCCAGCCGCCAGCCGAGCACCCCGGCGACGACCGCCAGGACGACGAGCGCGACTCCCGACCACAGCACCATCTCCCGCAGCGCGGTGTTCTGCACGGCCTGAACGGTCTGATCGATCTTCTGCACCAGCGCCTCGCCCGACGCCGCGTTCGTCCCGACGGCCGACTGAGCCGGAGTGGTGGGCCCGTACGGCGCGCCGTCGAACGGCGCGTCGACGTGCGCGATCGCCATCCCCTGCACCTTCTGGGCGGTGCCGTACCGCGCGAGCGCCACGACGGAGGCGAGCAACGCGCTGCCGACGAGGAGGAAGAGCCCGGCGAAGGAGACGGCGAGCCGCGCACGGAAGGGCAGACGGCTTATCAGGGTTCGAGGATTGAAGGTCACATCACGAGGCGTGAGGCGCATGTCCCGCAGCTTCAGTCGCACAATCGGTATCCGCCCTGCCGGTCGGCGACGATCACCCCGGGATCGCCGAGCTTGCCCCGCAGCCGGCTGACGGTGGCGCGCACCGCACCGGTGCGCGGGTCGAGGTACTCGTCCCAGACACTGCGGACGAGTTCGTCATGCGGCACCGCCTTTCCACCCGCGGCCATCAGCAGACGCAGCACGGAGAACTCCTTCGGGGTCAGCTCCAGAAGGCGCCCGTCCACGGACACCTCGTGCCGCGTCTCGTCCAAGACGATGCTCCCGGAGCGCAGGACGGCCGGGGTCGGCCGGTGGGCCCGGCGGCTCAGCGCGCGCACCCGGGCGACCAACTCGCCGAAGTCGAAGGGCTTGGCCAGGTAGTCGTCGGCGCCGAGAGTGGTCAGGCCGTAGACCTTGTCGGACAGCGCACCGGCCGCGGTCAGCATCAGGATCTGCGGCGGATCGGCCAGCTCGCGCAGCCGCCGGCACACCTCGTCGCCGCTCAGCCCCGGCAGGTCGCGGTCCAGGATCAGGACGTCGTACGCGGTGAGCAGGCACATGCGCTCCGCGTCGTCGCCGGCCAGCGCGACGTCCACCGCCATCGCCTCGCGGCGCAGCCCGGTGGCGATCGTGCGCGCCAGGACGCGGTGGTCCTCGGCCACCAGGACTCTCATGCCTCCATGGAACCATGATCATGATTACAGCCGGATAAGACCTTATGCCGCTGTCACAGCTTTATCGAGCCGTACGTGCCGCGCTGCTTGCATCGCCGCATGAACTTCGTCAAGCGCGCCGGGATGAGCCTGGTCGTCAGAGCCTCCAGGACCGTCGCCCTGCTGGCGATCTTCGCCGTCATCTGCGCGCTGCTCCTCGGTGGCTTCCTCTTGCGCAGCGCCGCGGCTCGTCAGGAAGCCGCCGCGCAGCGTGACATCGGCGTGGATGTGACGATCCGCAGCCCGACGGGGTTCACGCCAGAGCTGGCCGACCGTCTCGGCGCAGCTACCGTCGTACACCGCTACAACCCGGAGACCAGAGTGTCGGCCGATCCGCTGACCGTGTACGGCGTCCGGGATCCGGGGCTGCTTCTGCCTTTCTCATACGGATCGACGAAGGTCACCCAGGGACGCGCGATCCTTCCCGAGGACGCCGGGCGCGACGTCGCAGTGGTCGAACAACGACTTGCCGTCAAGAACCACCTGGCGATCGGCGACATCTTGCAGACACGCTCTGCCGACGGCAGGCACACGGTCCCGGTCACCATCGTCGGCGTCTTCCAGGACCCCTCACCGGATCCGGCATTGCCGACCGCGCCGCGCGACCTGCCCGGCAACGCGGTGTACGTACCGTTGGCCACGGCACGGAAACTCAGCACCACACCGTTGCCGGTGACCGAGGCCGTCTACCGGATCGGCGCGCCGGACCAGGCGGCGCAGCTGAACGCGCAAGCCGATCGGCTGTTGGGCGCCGGCTCCTTCACCGTGCAGGTCAACGACAAGGCCTACCGGGACCAGGTCCGCCCGGTCCAGCGGGTCGGCGCGTTCGCGGCGCTGGTGGTCTGGGTGATCGCGGTGGCCGGGGCGCTGGTCCTGGGCCTCATCGTCATGCTGCAGATCCGCGAGCGCCGCTCCGAACTCGGGGTGCTGCTGTCGATGGGCGAGAAGAAGTGGAAGCTCATCGGCCAGCACGTCGTGGAGATGACGGCGGTGGCGCTGCCCGCTGTCGCGCTCGCGGTGCTGGCCGGGGCTGTGGCCGGGCCGGCCCTGGCCCATGCGCTGCCCGGTCCGGGGCAGACCACGGTGCGGGTCGAGCCGGTCGCCGTCGCCGAGGTCGCAGGACTCGCGCTCGGTATCAGCCTGGTCTCCACTGTCGTGCCGGGCATCGGAATTCTCCGCCTGCACCCCCGATCCATCCTCACCGACACCGAATAGTGCCGACACCGAATAGTGCCGACACCGAATAGCGCACGGACACCGAATAGCCCTAGGAGAACCGACTTCCCATGAACTTCGTCAAACGCGCGGCGCTCAGCCTGTGGGCCCGCAAGAGCCGCACCCTGATCACCCTGGCCACGTTCCTCGCCATCGCGGTGATGGTCCTGGCGGGCGTCCTGATCGACTCCGCGACGGCGCGCGCCGAACAGGGGGTGAAGCGGTCTGTGGGCGCCGAGGTCACCCTCGAAATGGACCCGAGCAAAATAGGCGCCGGCGGCGGATCGTTGCAGGCCCCCCACGTCGACGCGTCGCTGGTCGACAAGATCGGCGCGCTGCCCCAGGTACAGAAGTACACGTACTCGACGTGGGACCGCGCGATCCTCAGTGGCGGCACCACGTTGGTGGACGGCGGGCCGGCAGCGCCGATGGGTCCGGGTGGCACCGTGGACCAAGCCGTCCGCGACAGTTCCGTGCTGTCGGACTTCCGCAGCGGCCGGTTCACGCTTCTGTCCGGTGCGCACATCACGCCCGCGGACAAGGACAAGCGCCAAGTGCTGATCGAGGAACGACTCGCCCTGAAGAACCACCTCAAGGTCGGCGACAAGCTCACCCTCGTCGGCAACGACGAGAAGACCACGGCCGACTTCACCGTCGGCGGGATCTACCGGGACCCGCGGGCGGTCACCGAGACAGACCCCGAATACGGCATCGACCCGGCCAACATGATTTACGGGACGTTCGGCGGCCTCGCCGCGCTGGGTTCGCAGCAAGGCGGATCGCCGCAGGTGAGTACCGCGACGTTCATCCTGCGGGACGCCGACGCGCAGAGCGCCTTCACGGCTGCGGCCAAGCAGATCGGCGGCTCGGCGCTCGACGCCTTCAAGCTGGACGTCAACACAAAGGCCATCCAGCAGATGACCGGCCCGCTGGGCAGCATCCGCACCACGGCGACCGTGGCCATGTGGCTGATGGGCCTGGCCGGCGCGGCCGTCCTGGCCCTGCTGGCCAACCTGGCGGTCAAGCAGCGCCGCAAGGAGTACGGCGTCCTGCTGGCGATGGGGGAGCGCAAGACCAGGCTCATCGCTCAGCAGATCCTGGAGATCGCCGCGGTCGCGGTCCTCGCCGTGGGTATCAGTGCCCTCATTGCACCTGGCCTGACGCAGAGCGCCGGCCAGTGGCTGCTGGGCCGCGACGCGACCTCGGCGAAGCAGAAGATCGACGCCTGGAAGCCCCCGCCGCCCGGCAGCACCGGCCTGGGCGAGGGCGTCGACTGGAACGACCAGCCGGTCCAGAACGCCGACCCCGTCGACCGGATCACAGTGGCGCTCGGCCCGGCGGACCTGCTGGCGGTCGGCGGCGTCGGCCTGGGCGTCGGGCTGCTCGCCACCGCGATCCCGGCCGCCGCCGTGCTGCGGCTCAGTCCCCGCACCATCCTCACGAAGGGCAAGTGACCGGCCATGACCGACTCTGGTATCGACAGCACGGGCAACCCCGGCAGCAGCAGCGGCCCCGTCGCCGCGACGCCGAGCGCCACCGCGCCTGTCCTGCGCCTCGAGGGCGTCAGCCACACCTACTCGGACCAGCGCCGCAGAAGTGCGGTGCTCAACGACATCAGCTACGCGTTCCGGCGCGGCACCTTCTACACGATCCTGGGACCGTCCGGCAGCGGCAAGACGACGCTGCTCAGCCTGGCCAGCGGTCTGGACACCCCGACCCGGGGCACCATCAGCTTCGAGGGCCGCGATCTGCGGGAGCTGGGTCTGGGCCGCTACCGCAACCGGCACGCCGCCACGGTCTTCCAGCAGTACAACCTGCTCACCTACATGACCGCCCTGCAGAATGTCACGGCCGCCATGGAGATCACCGGTGTGAAGCCCGCTTCGGGCAGCCGCCGGGCCCGGGCGCTGGAGTTGCTGGAGCGGATCGGCCTGGACAAGCCGACGGCCACTCGCAACGTCCTGCGGCTCTCCGGCGGGCAGCAACAGCGCGTCGCCATCGCCCGCGCCCTGGCGTGCGACGTCGACATCCTCTTCGCCGACGAGCCCACGGGGAACCTCGACGAGGACACCGCTCAGGGCATCATCGACACCTTCCGCGGCCTGGCCCACGGACAGGGCAAGTGCGTGGTCGTCGTGACGCACTCGCAGCGGCTGGCCGCGCAGTCCGACCGGATCCTGGTCCTGCGCAAGGGCAGGCTGTCGGAGCAGGCGAAGGCCAGATGACGGCTGCGCGGCCAGGTGTCGGCCGTCAACGTTTTACGACCCCGGATGGTTAGCATGGCCAGGGGAAGTACGGAGAGGAAGGACCATTCAGGTGGAAAAGCGAACCTTGGGCCGCACCGGCCGACAGGTCGGCGTCATCGGTCTCGGCGCGTGGCAGCTGGGGGCCGACTGGGGCGAGGTGGCCGAGGACGACGCGCTGGCCACGCTCGGCGCGGCGGTGGACGGCGGCGTGACCTTCCTGGACACCGCCGACGTCTACGGCGACGGCCGCAGCGAGCAGCTGATCGGGACGTTCCTCAAGTCGCGGCCGGGCGAGGACCTCACGGTGGCCACGAAGATGGGCCGCCGGGTGCCGCAGGTGCCGGAGGCGTACACGCTCGACAACTTCCGCGCCTGGAACGACCGGTCCCGGAAGAACCTGGGCGTGGACACCCTGGACCTGGTGCAGCTGCACTGCCCGCCCACGCCGGTGTACTCCAGCGACGAGGTCTTCGACGCGCTGGACACCCTGGTCGCCGAGAAGCGGATCGCCGCGTACGGCGTGAGCGTCGAGACCCGCGCCGAGGCGCTGACGGCGATCGCGCGGCCGAACGTGGCCAGCGTGCAGATCATCCTGAACATGCTGCGGCTGGGCCCGCTGGCGGACGTGCTGCCGGCCGCGCGCGAGGCCGGGGTCGGCATCATCGCGCGCGTGCCGCTGGCCAGCGGACTGCTGTCCGGCAAGTACGACGAGCACACCACGTTCGCCGAGAACGACCACCGCTCCTACAACCGGCACGGCGAGGCCTTCGACGTCGGCGAGACGTTCTCCGGCGTGGACTTCGCCACCGGGCTGGAGGCGGTCCGCCGCCTGGCACCGCTGGTTCCCTCCGGCGTCGCGATGGCGCAGTTCGCGCTGCGCTGGATCGTGGACCAGCCCGGGGTCAGCGTGGTCATCCCGGGCGCGCGCAACCCGAAGCAGGCCGCCTGCAACGCCGCCGCGGCGGATCTGGCGCCGTTGTCGGACGCCGACCTGGCCGCGGTGCACGAGGTCTACGACGAGCTGATCGCGCCCCAGATCGGCGACCGGTGGTGAACAGCCGGCGGTGATCCGTTGGTGAACAGCCGGCGGTGATCCGTTGGTGAACGGCCGGCGGTGATCCGGCGGTGAACCATCGGGCAGCGCTCGGCCTCAGCCGCCGAGCGCGTCCACCATGGTCATGATGCTCTCGATCTGCGCGCCGCCCTGGATCGGGTAGTTGGTCGCCCCGAGGTAGCCCCACCAGTCCCAGCAGCCGTACGGGTTGCTCGGGCCGGTGGTGGCCTGCGGATACAGGACGATCAGGTTGTTGGTGTCGGCGTACTGGTCGAGGTTGGCCCGGTCGACGAAGGCCGTGCCGACGCTGTCGTAGCCCTGTTCGCAGCCGTGCAGGGCGACCAGCAGGCGGCAGGTCGAGCCGGCGGAGCAGGACTGCGGGACGTATGCGAATCCGGATCCTGACATGTCCAGCGCCCCGGCCGAGCCGCCGTCGGCGTACGCGTCCTGGTCGAACTGCGTGAGGGTCCCGGTCAGCGGGCCGGTGTTCGCCGCGGAGACCGATCCGAGCAGCGCGGTGAGCAGGTCGTGCTCGGGATCGGTGCCGCAGTTGTTCAGGTACGGCGAGCCGGTGGTCGCGCAGGAGTTGGTGCCGTACGGCGTCACCCACGCGTGGCCCGCGCCGGTGCCGGTGACGGAGGTGACGTGCGCGCCGAAGTGGGACCAGAAGGCCGCCCCGTCCTTGCTCACGGAGGCCGCGATCGTCGTGTCCTGCGAGCCGTGGTAGACCCAGACCGGCTTGCCGGACAGGTCGCCGATCGGGTCGATCCAGCCGTACGCCGACCACAGCGAGGCGTCCGACTCCAGCGTCCCGAGATAGTCCGGGTAGGTGTTGGCCGCGCAGCCGTACACCGCCTCCGCGGCATTGTTCTCGGCGCAGTAGTAGGGACCGGCGCCGAAGACCGCGGTGCCCCGAATGCGGCTGGAGTAGGCGACCTGCAACTGCCCGGCCATGTATCCGCCGGAGGAGACGCCGGCCACGTAGACCCCTGAGATCCGGTGGCCGGACAGGCTTCCGGCCACCGGGCTCACGGTGTAGGGGCCGCCGCTCGCCGACGCTTCAGTGGTCGGTACCGCCATAGTCGCCACGGCCGCACACAGTGTCAGGGCCCATAGTGCCGCCCACCGTCTTCTCATCACTGCCACTCCTCCGCCGAGCGCCGCCGATGTTTCGGGGAACGTAGCTCCGGCAAGGAGGTCCGACCATGTGAGCGGCCGCCATATCGGCGGCCGCGATTGTGGGGTGAGGGCTTCCGATCCGCTACCGATCCGCCATGGCCCGGCCCGCGGTATTCAGGCTCAGCACCTTGTGCAGGACGCCGTTCAGCGTGGACTCGGCATCCCGGACGCCGTCCGGCGACCGCCACGCGACGAAGCCGTCGGGCCGCACCAGCACCGCGCCGTCGGGCCCGATGCCGTACGCCTTCTGCCATTCGCCGTTGTCTTCGAGGCCGTGGCACGCCACCGGGACGCCGGTCTTCGCGGCCGCCGACGCCGCAGCCTTCTGCCACGGGCTGTCCTGGACGGTCAGCACCACCGGGACGCGTTCGAACAGGTCGATCGTGGAGACCTGCGCTCCGTCCTGGTCCAGCCAGACGTGCGGGGCCCTGGTTCCGGGCTCCCCGGTCGCCTCGAAGTGTTCCGGGACGGTCGGTGCCTTCGCGTCCGCGCCCACCAGCGCACCGTCGGTGTACCGGTAGCCGAGCGCCACCGACAGGACCGAGGTGCGCCCGCCCGTCGGGGGCGCGTCGAAGCCGGGGTGGCTGTGTTCGGCCGAGCGCTGGGCGGCGCGGGCCGCGGTCTCCACGGCCACCGGGCGGCGCTCGGTCCCGTACGACTCCAGCAGGCCGGGTCCCGCCCACCCGGACAGCACCGCGGCGAGTTTCCAGGCGAGGTTGTGAGCGTCCTGGATCCCGGTGTTGGAGCCGAAGGCGCCGGTGGGCGGCATTTCGTGGGCTGAGTCGCCGGTGAGGAAGACACGGCCGGAGTGGTAGCGGTCGGCCACGCGCTCGGCCGCGTGCCAGGGCGCGCGGCCGGTGATCTGGACCGGGAGGTCGGAGACGCCGGCGGCGGCCCGGATGTGCGCGGTGCAGCGCTCGTCGGTGAAGTCCTCGAGGGTCTCGCCGCGGTCGGGGTGCCAGGGCAGGTGGAAGACCCAGTGCTCGCGGTTGTCCACCGGCAGCAGCGCGCCCGAGCCTTCGGGATGCGTCAGGTAGCACGCGATGAACAGGCGGTCGCCCACCACGTCGGCGAGTTTGTCCGCGCGGAAGGTGACGCTGATGTTGTGGAACAGGTCGCCCTTGCCGCTCTGGGTGATGCCGAGGTGTTCGCGGACCGGACTGCGGGGCCCGTCCGCGGCGACCAGGTAGTCGGCGGTCACGGTGCTGCGGCGTCCGGTGGAACGATCCAGCAGTTCGGCCGTGACGCCGTCGCCGTCCTGTTCGAAGGAGACCAGCTCGGTGCCGAAGCGGACCACGCCGCCGAGGCGTTCGGCGTGCTGCAGCAGCACCGGTTCGAGGTCGTTCTGGCTGCACAGACACCAGCCGGCGGGGCTGAAGCCGGCCGTCCGGTTGCCCGGGTCGATCTGGCGGAAGAGCCACTCCTGCTCGGTGCCCGCCAGGGTGCGCGCCTGCAGGATGCCGTGGTTCTCGCGCAGGACCGAGGCGGCCTTTCGGATGTCGGGCTCCATTCCGGCGACCCGGAAGAGCTCCATGGTCCGCAGGTTGTTCCCGCGGCCCCGGGGGTGGTGCGAGGTTCGCTCGTGCTTCTCGACCAGCATGTGGGGGACGCCGAGGCGGCCCAGGAAGACCGACATGGACAGGCCCACGAGTGAGCCCCCGACGATGAGGACTGGTACTCGCTGCTCGCTGCGCTGGTTCACCGTGCTGCTCCATTCCTGGTGGTGGTTCTCCGGAGTCACGGCCGACCCGGTCCACCTGACAAATCCACCACGAGCGTGGCGTTTGCGCGAATTTCGCCCGGATGGCTGCGAATCATCGCGCCCTGCGGATACCTCGGAAACGATCTGGTGGTCAGGCAACCGGAAAGTGAGAGCGAGACCGCACATGGCTCAGTCAGCTGCCGTCCTCGACGAGCGCGCCCGCCCAGCCGATTCCCGTTTGCGGGTCGTCCTCCTTTTGGACGTCCAAGACGGCGAGCAACAGAACTTCCTCGCTGCGTACGAGAAGATGCGCTACCAGGTCTCGGCCGTCCCGGGGCACCTCACCGACCAGCTCTGCCAGTCCACGGACGATCCGTCGCGCTGGCTGATCACCAGCGAGTGGGAGGCCCCCGAGCCGTTCCTGGCGTGGCTGGACAGCCCGGAGCACATCGAGATGGTCAGGCCCATGAGCAAGTGCGTCCGGGACACCAGGTCGCTGCGTTTCACGGTGTTCAAGGAGACCTTCGGGACGAAGAGCGTCGACAGCGCCCTTCCCCCGCGGGCGAAGAACGGATCCGGGCGCCCCGCGGCGCTCGGCCCCGGACCGGACGGCATCATCCGGCACGCGCTCACCTTCACCGTGAAGCCGGGCACCGAGAAGACGGTCGCCGGCATCCTGGCCGGTTACAGCTCGCCGGCGGCCCAGGTCGACGAGACCACGCGGCTCGTGCGCACCTCGCTGTTCATGCGGGGCAACCTGGTGGTCCGTTCGGTGGAGGTGACCGGCGACCTGGTCGCCGCGCTGCGCCACGTCGCCGCGCAGCCCGAGGTGCGGGCCGTCGAGGAGGCCGTCAACCCCTACCTGGAGGAGGCCCGGGATCTGGACGATCCGCTGGCCGCCAGGGACTTCTTCATGCGGGCCGCGCTGCCCGCCGTGCGCCACAATGTGCGCAGCGGGAAATCCGGCGCGAAGGCGGGCAAGGAGCCGTCGCGCCACGCCTTCTTCTACCCCGTGCGGGCAGGGAGCGGCGAGGCGCTCGCGGAGTTCCTGGACCGCCAGGACCAGGCCGCTGTGGCCGACTCCGCGTCCCCGATCGTGCGCAGCACCGTCTTCCAGCGCGGCGACCGGGTCGTCCGGATGGTCGACATGACCGTGCCGGCGTCCGAGGATCCGGCCGCGGCGCTCGGCATCGCCGGCCCGCGGGCCGGCGCCGTGCTGGCCAGGTTGGTCCGGGCCGCGCCCGACCTGAGCGACCAGGACGGCCGCCTGTCGGCACTGGCGAGCTGGGAGCTGACCTCGGTCACCGACCGGCGCTCGCCGCAGGACTGACGCCGGCGCGCCAGGTGCGCCAGGTCGGCCAGGTCGGCCAGGTCGGCTGAGCCCGCCAAGCCGGCCCGGTGGGCCGGCTCGGCCGGCTCCGTCGTCCGGACATCCGGCGCGAGGGCTCTGGCCGTCGAGGCTTTGGCCGTCAGGACCTGGGTCGCGGCGATTTCGGTCGCCAGGACCCCGGTCGCCAGAACATTCGAGAACACCGCCAAGACCCGGGAACCCCCGGGCCCGTGAGCGCGCGAGCCCACCGGCCGCCGAGCTCACGGAAATGTCGCCAGAACCCACCCGGCGGACCGTCCGGGTGACCCGAAGCGTGAGGGGAAGACCGCTGTGACCGCGAACCTGCCTTGTGTCGTTGATGTCGCCGACGCTCCGTCGAACCGCCGCCGCGGCGGCGATCTGCGGGCCATGCTCACGCCCACCGCCGTCGGCGCCACCAGCGGCTTCATGGGACTGGCCCTGGTCCAGCCGGGGGAGCGGATCGGCGAGCACTACCACCCGTACTCCGAGGAGTTCGTCTTCGTCGTCTGCGGCGAGCTGGAGGTGGACCTGGACGGCGTGCCGCAGCCGCTGCGCGCCGACCAGGGGATCATGATCCCGATCGGCATGCGCCACCGCTTCCGCAACGTCGGCACCACCGAGGCCCGCCTGGTGTTCCACCTCGGGCCGCTGGCGCCGAGCCCGGAGCTCGGCCACGTGGACACCGAGGAGCCGCCCCGGGCGCAGGGCTCGCCGGAGCCGGCGGGAGCCGTCCGATGACCCGTCGGGCGGCGGTGACCGGGATCGGCGTGGTGGCGCCCGGCGGGACCGGCGTCCCGGCGTTCTGGGACCTGCTCTCGGCGGGCCGGACGGCCACCCGCGGCATCACCTTCTTCGATCCGGAGGGCTTCCGCTCCCGCATCGCCGCCGAATGCGATTTCGATCCCGTCGCCAGCGGCCTGAGCGCCGAGGAGATCGAGCGCAACGACCGCTACATCCAGTTCGCGCTGGCGGCCGCCGACGAGGCGGTCCGCGACAGCGGCCTGGACCTGGCCGCGGGCGATCCGTGGCGGCTCGCGGTCTCGCTGGGGACCGCCGTCGGCGCCACCACCCGGCTGGAACACGACTACGTCGCGGTCAGCGCCGGCGGCCGGTCCTGGGACGTCGACCACCGGAAGGCCGAGACGCACCTGGAACGCGCGTTCACCCCGGCCACCCTGGCCTCGGCCGTGGCCGAGCGTTTCGGCGCCGCCGGGTCCGTCCAGACCGTCTCCACCGGCTGCACCTCCGGCCTGGACGCGGTCGGCTACGCCGCGCTGGCGATCGAGGAGGGGCGCGCCGACGTCGCGATCGCAGGGGCCTGCGACTCCCCGATCTCGCCGATCACCGTCGCCTGCTTCGACGCCATCAAGGCGACCTCGGCGCGCAACGACGACCCGGCGCACGCGTCCCGGCCGTTCGACGCGAGCCGGGACGGCTTCGTGCTCGGCGAGGGCGGCGCGGTGCTGATCCTGGAGGAGCTGGAGCAGGCCCGCCGCCGCGGTGCGCGCATCTATGCGGTGCTCGGCGGGTTCGCCACCTTCGGCAACGCGTACCACATGACCGGCCTCACCCAGGAGGGTGTGGAGATGTCCCAGGCGATCGACCGGGCGCTGGACCACGCGCGGGTCGACGCGTCAGACGTGGACTACGTCAACGCGCACGGCTCGGGCACCAAGCAGAACGACCGCCACGAGACGGCCGCGGTCAAGCGCTCCCTGGGCGAGCACGCGTACCGGACCCCGATGAGCTCCATCAAGTCGATGGTCGGCCACTCGCTCGGCGCGATCGGCGCGATCGAGCTCGCGGCGTGCAGCCTGGCGCTGCACCACGGCGTCGTCCCGCCGACCGCCAACTACAGCGACCCCGATCCGGAGTGCGACCTGGACTACGTCCCGAACACCGCACGCGAACTCCCGCTGCGCCATGTGCTGTCCGTGGGCAGCGGTTTCGGCGGCTTCCAGTCGGCCGTCGTGCTCAGCCGGGAGGAGGCCGCGTTATGACCGGGTCGAAGACCGGCCGACGGGCCGCGGTGACGGGAATCGGTGTCGTGGCCCCCAACGGGGTCGGCACCGACGGGTTCTGGAAGGCGACGGCCGAGGGCACCTCCGTGCTCGCGCCGATCGACCGGGACGGCTGTGACGGGTACCCGCTGCGGATAGCGGGCCTGATCAAGGGTTTCGACGCGGCGCAGTTCGTCGAGGAGCGAGTGCTGGTCGCGACCGACCGCTTCACCCACTACGCCCTGGCCGCCGCGGGCCTGGCCCTGGCCGACTCCGGGGTGCCGGTCGACGCGGACGCCGACCCGTTCGGCGTCGGCGTGGTCACCGCGGCCGGCTCCGGCGGAGGCGAGTTCGGCCAGCGCGAGCTCCAGCAGCTGTGGGGTCGGGGCCCTCATCATGTCGGGCCGTACCAGTCGATCGCCTGGTTCTATGCGGCGAGCACCGGACAGATCTCCATCCGCGGCGGCTTCAAGGGCCCCTGCGGCGTGGTGGCCAGCGACGAGCCCGGCGGACTGGACGCGCTCGCGCACGGCGCGCGGGACGTGCTCCGGGGCACCAGCGCGGTCGTGGTCGGCGCCGCCGAGGCCCCCATCGCCCCGTATTCGATGGTGTGCCAGCTCGGCTATCCGGAGCTGAGCACCGGTACCGAGGCCGGAGCCGCGTATCTGCCCTTCACCAAGCAGGCCGCCGGATTCGTCCCCGCCGAGGGCGGCGCGTTCTTCGTCGTCGAGGACGAGGCGACCGCGCGGGCCCGCGGTGCGGAGATCAGGGCTTTGATCGCCGGTCACGCGGCCACGTTCACCGGCGCGTCCCGGTGGGCCGACTCGCGGGACGGACTCGCGTACGCCATCCGCGCGGCGCTCGCCGAGGCGGAATGCGCGCCGCAGGAGGTGGACGTCGTCTTCGCCGACGCGCTCGCCGTCCCGGAGGCCGACCGGGCTGAGGCCCTGGCGCTGGCCGACGTGTTGGGCGCGCACGCCGCCCGCGTGCCGGTGACCGCTCCCAAGGCCGGGACCGGCCGCGCCTCCTGCGGGGCCTCGGCACTCGACACGGCAGCCGCCGCGCTGGCCCTGGAGAAGGGCCTGATCCCGCCGACCCCGAACGTCACCGGCTGTGCTTACGACCTCGACCTGGTCACCGGACTCGCCCGGGTCGGCACGCCACGCACGGCGCTGGTGCTGAGCCGGGGCCTGATGGGCTCGAACTCCGCGCTGGTCCTGCGGCGCGGCTCAGAGTCCTGACAAACCGGACACTCTCGCAGTCTCCACAACCATCGCAATCCCCATGACCCTCGCAATCCCCACAACCGTCCCGGCAGGGACCCGAAAAAGGAGCTATGCGGTGACTGTCGAACTGACCTCCACCGATCTGGCCGGCTTGCTGAAGCAGAAGGCCGGGATCACCGTCGACCCGCTCGACCTGGACCGGCCGGGCGCCACGTTCGAGGACTTCGGCGTGGACTCGCTCGGGCTGCTCGCCGTCGTCGGGGAGCTGGAGAACCGCCACGGCCTGTCGATGACGGCGGCCGAGTCCGCGAAGTCCTCCTCCGAATTCCTCCAGACCGTCAACCTCTCCTTGAAGAAAGGCGCCTGAAATGCCCGGACACACTGAGAACACCGTCGTCATCAACGCTCCGCTGGACCTGGTGTGGCAGGTCACCAACGACCTGGAGAACTGGCCCACGTTGTTCAGCGAGTACGCGTCCGTGGAGGTGCTGGACCGCACCGGTGAGCTCACGCGCTTCCGGCTGACGATGCACCCGGACGAGAACGGCCAGGTCTGGAGCTGGGTCTCCGAACGCGAGACCGACCGCGAGGGCCGGTGCGTCACGGCCCGCCGGGTCGAGCCCGGACCGTTCGAGTTCATGGACATCCGGTGGGAGTACAGCGAGGTCCCCGGAGGCACCAGCATGCGCTGGATCCAGGACTTCGCGATGAAGCCCACCGCGCCGGTCGACGACGCGGGCATGACCCAGCGGATCAACCACAACTCCCGGATCCAGATGGACCTGATCCGGGAGAAGGTTGAGAAGCGCGCGACGGAGGAGTGAAGGCTGTGCACCGCACTCTCATCGTCGCCCGGATGAAGCCGGGCTCGGCCGACGGCATCGCCGGCATCTTCGCCGACTCAGACCGGGGCGAACTACCGCACCTGATCGGGGTCCGCGGACGCAGCCTGTTCCAGTTCGGCGACGTGTACCTGCACCTGATCGAGTCCGAGCAGCCGGCCGGACCGCAGGTGGCCCGGCACACCGGGCATCCGGAGTTCCGCGCCGTCAGCGACCGGCTCGCCGCGTTCGTCGATGCGTACGACCCGGACACCTGGCGCGAGCCGAAGGACGCGATGGCCCGTGAGTTCTATCGCTGGGACAGTGCCGGTTCCGGCTGAATCGACTGATCGCCACCGCGTTTTCGCGTGGGAGGAGGACTGGCCATGACCGCCGTCGACGGTTCGCGGGACACACGTGTGCCGCATTGGGTGCGGTGCGAGGGCTGCGCCGGACTGCTCTATGCGAAGCGGTTCGTCAGGATGCTGAAGGTCTGCCCGGAGTGTGCGCGGCACGGTCGGCTGACCGCGCCCGAGCGGCTGGACCAGCTGCTCGATCCGGGCTCGGCCGAACTCATCCTCGGCGGCCGCACCCTGCATGATCCGCTGGAGTTCGTCGACAGCCGGCCGTATCCGGACCGGCTGCGCGACGCCCGGGCAGACACCGGGCTGTCCGAGGCCGTGGTGTGCGCCAGCGGCCTGATCGAGGGGCTGCCGGTCGTGGTCGCGGCCATGGACTTCCGGTTCCTCGGCGGCAGTCTCGGCTGCGCGGTCGGGGACATGATCACCGAGGCGGTGGCGACCAGCCTGTCCCGGCGGATCCCGCTGCTGGTGGTGACCGCGTCCGGCGGGGCCAGGATGCAGGAGGGCGTGCTGTCGCTGATGCAGATGGCGAAGACCGCCCAGGCGTTCGCGGCGCTGGACGAGGCCGGGATCCTGACGATCTCGCTGATCACCGATCCGACGTACGGCGGGGTCGCGGCCTCGTTCGCGACGCTGGCCGACGTCATCTTCGCCGAGCCCGGGGCGCGGATGGGGTTCGCCGGACCGCGGGTGATCGAGCAGACGACCGGTGAAACCCTTCCGGAGGGCTTCCAGACCGCCGAATTCCTGCTGCGGCACGGGATGGTGGACGACGTCGTGCCCCGGGCGGCGCTGCGGCCGGCGCTGGCCCGGCTGCTGAGCCTGCGCCGATCGGAGCGGAGCATGCCCGCCGACACCGGTGCCGGTGAAGCGGTCTTCCGGACGGCCGAGCAGCTGACGGAGCGCGGCCCCTGGGAGACCGTGCGCCTGGCCAGGCACCCGGATCGCCCGACCACACCCGACTACATCCGCCACGTCGTCGACGACTTCCAGGAGCTGCACGGCGACCGCCTGGCCGAGGACTGCCCGGCCATCGTCGGCGGGACCGGCCTGGTGGCCGGGATCCCGGTGATGCTGATCGGGCACCACAAGGGCGGTCCCGACCTCACCGAGCGGCGGCGACGGCGCTTCGGCATGGCCACGCCGGCCGGATACCGCAAGGCCGCCCGGCTGATGCGGATGGCCGCCAAGCTCGGGCTGCCGGTCATCACGCTCATCGACACCCCGGGAGCGAATCCGGGTCCTGATGCCGAGCGCGCCGGGCAGGCCGTCGCCATCGCCGAGAACCTGCGGCTGATGGCCCGGCTGCCGGTGCCGATCATCGCGGTGCTGATCGGCGAGGGCGGCAGCGGCGGGGCGCTGGCGCTGGCCGTCGCCGACCGGGTTCTGGTCAGCGCCAACGGGATCTACTCGGTGATCAGCCCGGAGGGCTGCGCGGCGATCCTGTGGAAGGCGCCGGAGGCGGCGACGACGGCGGCCGCCGCGCTGCGGATGCGGGCCGGCGACCTGCTCCGGCTCGGCATCGTCGACGGCGTCGTCCCCGAACCGCCGGACGGCGCGCACTTGGACTGCGCCGCGGCGGCCGTCCTGCTGGAGAACGCGCTGAAGGCCACCCTTCAGGAGCTCGTCCCCTGGGACTCGCGGCAGCTCATCGCCCAACGCAGAAACCGTTTCCACAGCTTCGGGACCGAACAGCCCGAGCAGATGGGACCCGAGGAAAGGAGTGACTCGTGACCACCGATCTCAAGGGTGAGTACGCGAAGAACGGCGGCGTGCGGCGTCATGCGACGGGGGTGATGCGGCCCGCGGTGGTCACGGCGGCCGGTCTGGAGGCCGACCTGGAGGCGATGTGCCACCACGTCGCCGAGCTCGCCCGGACGCGGCCGGAGGCGCCGAGCCGGATCCGGGTGGAGCATCTGGGGACCGCCCTGGAGATCGAGTGGCCGTCGGCGGCCGAGAAGGTCGCGGCGGCGATGGCGGTCGGTGCGGGTTCGGGCCATGTGTGGACCGGCGCGGGGCCGGGTTCGGGGGTGGCTGCCGGCTCGCCTGTGGCGGGAGCGGTCGTGCCGCATGGCGGTCCGCCGATCGCCGACGACGGGCTGCACCTGGTGTGCGCACCGATGATCGGCACGTTCTACCACTCGCCCGAGCCCGGTACGCCGTCGTTCGTGTCCGTCGGCGACACCGTCGTGCCCGGCCAGCAGATCGGGATCCTCGAGGTGATGAAGATGATGAGTCCGGTCGAGGCGACCATCGCCGGGACCGTGCGGGAGATCCTCGCGCCCGACGGCGGCTCGGTGGAGTTCCAGCAGCCGCTGCTGGCCCTGGAACCGGTCGGCGGACGCTGACATGTTCCGCACCGTGCTGATCGCCAACCGGGGCGAGATCGCTTTGCGGGTGGCCCGGACCTGCCGGGAACTGGGCATCCGCACCGTGGCCGTGCACTCCACCGCGGACCGGGAGTCCGCGGTGGTCCGGTTCGCGGACGAGGCGGTCCACATCGGGCCGCCCTCGGCGAAGGCCAGCTACCTGCACATGCCGTCGGTGATGGAGGCGGCCCTGCGCACCGGCGCCGACGCGATCCACCCGGGCTACGGGTTCCTCTCCGAGGACCCGGACTTCGCAGAGGTCTGCGAGGCGCACGGCGTCACGTTCATCGGCCCGCCGCCGCACGTCATCGAGAAGCTCGGGGACAAGGCGGAGGCCCGCCGCCTGATGGCCGAGGCCGGGCTGCCGGTCCTGCCGGGCTCCATCGGGGCGGTGAACGGACTGGCCGAGGCGCGCAAGGTGGCCGACCAGATCGGATACCCGTTGCTCCTCAAAGCGGTGGCCGGCGGCGGAGGCCGGGGCATCGCCGTGGTGCGGGCCGCCGACGAGCTGGCACAGGCCTATCGCGAGACCTGCGCCCACGCGCGCGCCGTCTTCGGCGACGACCGGCTGTACGTCGAGCGCTTCGTCGAGGACGCCCGCCACATCGAGGTGCAGGTGCTGTGCGACCGCCACGGCGGCGCGGTCCATCTCGGCGAGCGGGACTGCTCCGTCCAGCGCAGGTACCAGAAGCTGATCGAGGAGGCGCCGGCGCCGAACCTGCCCGACGAGCTCCGCACCCGGATGTGCGAGGCCGCCGTGCGCGGGGCACTGGCCGTCGGGTACGTGGGTGCGGCGACGTTCGAGTTCGTGGTGTCCGGCGACGGCTCCTTCCACCTTATGGAGGTCAACTGTCGCCTCCAGGTGGAGCACCCGGTGACCGAGATGAGCACGGGGATCGACTTGGTACGCGAGCAACTGCTCATCGCGGCCGGGCTCCCACTGAGCTTCCGGCAGGAAGACCTCGCGCCGAGGGGCTGGTCGATCGAGAGCCGGGTGAACGCCGAGGATCCCGACCGCGACTTCGCCCCGACCCCCGGCCTGCTGACCGAGTTCATGCCGCCCGGCGGCCCCTTCGTCCGCGTCGACTCGCACGCCTACCCCGGCTGGCTGATGGGCCCGGACTACGACTCGCTGTTGGCCAAGACCGTCGTCTGGGCCCCCGATCGCGAGCAGGCCATCGCCCGCATGGACCGCGCCCTCGGCGAGTTCCGCGTCGAGGGCCACGGACTGCGCACGACGATCGGGTTCCTGCGCGAGATCCTCGCCCATCCCTCGCATCGGGCGGGGGAGCACACGACCGGGTTCGTCGGGGCGATGACGGCAGAACGGCAGGGTGCTGCGATGGCCGAGGCGGGTGAGGGGTAGGGCGCGCTCAGCCCCGCGCCTCGGCGTCCAGCACCGTCCGGATCAGCGCCGCCCGGCTCGACACCCCGAGCTTGCGGTAGATCTGGCCGAGGTGGGCGTCGACGGTCCGCCGGCTCAGGAACAGGGTCTCGGCGATCTGCCCGCTCGTGACGCCGGTGCTGGCCAGGGCGGCGATCTCGCGTTCGCGCGCGGTGAGGCCGGCGAGGGCGTCGAAGGGTTCGCGCTCGGCCGGTTTCTCGGCCAGGCGGGTGCGCTGGCGGGCCGTCTCGCCGACCAGCAGGGTCGCCTCGCACTGTTCGGCCAGAGCCGTGGCTCGTTCGAGCCATTCCTGGGCCTGCTTGTGGTTGCCCAGTGCGGAGGACAGAGAGGCCGCCGACGACAGGGTCCGGCAGACCTCGATGCGCTCGCCGCTCGCGGTGAAGTCCTCGATCGCCTGCTGGGCGCTGCTGAGGGCGGCTTTGAGGTCGTCGTGCATCGTCTGCGCCCGCATGCGGGCGCGCGAGGCGAAGGCCCGGCTGCTGGGGGAGGGGATGCGCTCGAGTGAGGCTTCGGCCAGTCCGGCCCAGCGGTCGGCCGCCTCGCGGTCGTTCTCGTACATGGCGACCTCGGCCATGGTGTCGCAGGACCTTGTTTTGCGTGCGGCTATCAGGTGCGACAGGTCCGGGCCGCCGGCCGCTTCCAGCAGGAGCCGTCCGGCGCGCGACGGGTCGCCGGCTTGCAGGACGATCTCGGCGCGGCGGCAGCGGACCACGACCGCCCACACGGTGGAGCTGCCCTCGGCCCAGGACGCGGCCTTGTCGGCCCAGGCCAGCGCCTGCTGCGGCGCGTCGCTGACGCCGGTCCACAGCAGCGCGGCGGCCCGGATGATCGCCAGGATCGCCTTGGTCGCCGGGTTCTCGGCGCTCTCGACGTACAGGTCGGCCTCGTCGAGGGTGACCAGGGCCCGCTTCATGCTGCCGGCGCGGGACTGGGTGTCCGCCAGGGATTTCAGGATCATCGGCAGGACGTAGGTCTGTCCGCTGCGCCGCGACAGCGCCGCGCCCCGGACCAGATGCCGTTCGGCGTCGGCCAGCCGGGACATCATCGATTCGCTGAGGCCGAGTTGGTAGACCGCTTCGAGGTTCTTCAACAGTGCGGCGTCCGAGGCGGCGTCGACGAGTTCGGCGGCCTGCGTCAGGGCGGTCTCGGCCGCGTTCAGGTCGTCGCAGGACAGGTACGCGAGCGCGGCCTGGGCCTTGGCCAGTGCTTCGCCGACCGGGTCGAGGCTGCCGTGCGCCAGTGCGGCGGCGGTGTCAGCATGCTGCTGTGCTCGCGCGTAGTCGCCTTGGTCCAGCGCGTTGTCGGCCTGCATGCTGTGCAGCGCGGCTGCTGCCGAGTCGTCGCCGGGGGCGGCGGCCAGGCCCGATCGCAGGATGGCCGAGGACTCCGACAGCCGTCCGAGTTGGCGCTCGAGACGGCCGGCGACGGCCACCGCGGTGAGGTCGCCGGTCGGCGGGTCCACGATGGCCGGGAGCGTGTGCAGCAGACTGCGGCCTTCGGAGGCCTGGCCGGTCAGCAGGCGCGCGCGGGCGAGCAGGATCTGCACCTCGCGCCATGCCGGGGAGTCTTCCCGCAGATGCGGCAGCACGGTTTGGAGGTAGCGCGCCGCGTCGGCGGGGGCGGTGTGGATGGACAGCCGTGCCGCCGCGATCAGGGTGGCCGTGTGCTCCGGGCGGCTGGGGTCGGCGGCGTGGGTGAGGTGGTAGGCGCGCCGGGCGATCGGGGCGGCCTGGCTGGACAGAACACTCTCGGCGCGCAGGTGGATGGCGATGCGCGAGCCGGGCTCGATGCGCCGGTAGACGACCTCGCCGACGGCGGGGTGGCGTATCGCGAATCGGGCGATGGTGCCGGTGGGCCGGACGATGTCCAGGCGGGTCAGCGAGTCCAGGGCGTCCAGGGCCTCGGCGGCCGCGAGACCCGCGACGGCCGCGATCAGCTGCGGGTGGGCCGGCTCGCCCAGGACGGCCAGGGCCTGAACCGTGGCCAGCGCGATCGGGTCCAGGTCGGCCAGCTCGCCGACGACGGCGCGCGCGGCGTCGGTGTGCGGGTCGCCGTCGGCACTCAGGATCCTGAGGTACTGCGGATTGCCGCCGGCCGCCTGGTGCACGGCGTCCAGGTTCGGCAGGTCGCCGACGAGTTCGCGGGCCTCGTCCCGGGTCAGCGGGCCCAGCTCCCAGACGTCGAGCAGGTCCGCCGCCACGGCCCGGGAGACGGCGGCGGCCACCGCCGGGGCGAGCTGGCGGCGGCGGAAGGCGAGCAGGAGCAGCATCGGGGCGTCGGCCGCGGTGCGGATGAGGCCTTCCAGGGCCGGCAGGTGGCGGGGGTCGATGCGGTGCAGCTCGTCCGCGGCGACGACCACGGCGTCGCCCGGCTTGGCGGCGGGGCCCGGCTGCGGGGTGCCGGCCGCGATGGCGTCGCAGAACGCCGGGCCCAGGACGTGGACCTTGGCCGCGCGGGCCCGGGCGGCGAGGTGGGTGACCAGCGTGCTCTTCCCGATGCCCGGCTCCCCGGCCAGGGCGATCGCCCGGCCACGGCCCGACCGCAGCTGGGCCAGGGCGCTGTCCAAAGCGCTGACCTCAGCCGTCCTGCCGACCACCGTCCGTGGGCGGTCAGCGGTGCCGTGATCTCGGGCTGTGGGCATGGGGCCTCCTGGAACGATCTACGGCAAATCTAGTCCACCGATCCGCCGTCACGATATGTCAGAAGTCTTAGTGAAACGGTCGGCGCCGGAGCTGGGTTCACCAGCGGCAGGCCCATACCGGGCCGAGGGCGCCGAGGGCGTTATCAGAGCTCTGCGCACAACTACCTAGGTCGAAACCGTGGCGAGGTCCAGTAGTTGTACCGATGCGCCGCCGATCAATCCGCACTTCACTGGGTCTGCGCGGTCGCCCGGTGCGGCGTCGGCTCCACGAATCCCCACACCTTCCTGCCCCGCTCGGTGCCCTGACGTCCGCCGGCGCCCGTCCGATCCGGCCCCGAGGAGTCTGACATGCCCGTCTACGAAGTCCACGACACATTCGCATACGCAGTGCACCGCCACCCCGGAGGCGTGGCGGTGTGATGACCATGACAGCGGACGCCGACCGAGCGGCCACCCCGACCGCGGGCACCCCCGCGATCACCGATCCCGACCAGGCCCGCTGGCTCCGCGACCAGAACCGGCGCACCGGCGGCCTCAGGCTGTTCTGCCTCCCGCACGCCGGCACCGGCGCCTCGGCCTTCCGCGGCTGGCCCGAACTACTGGGGCCGGGCATCCAGGTGACCGCCGTCCAACTCCCGGGCCGCGAGGACCGCATCCGGGACCCGGCGCACGACAGCCTGGACGACCTGCTCGCCGAGCTGGTCCCGGTCCTGGCTCGGGCCGTGGACGACGACGACGGCCCCTACGCCCTGTTCGGCCACGGCATGGGCGCACTGATCGCCTTCGAGGCGGCCCGCCGCCTGGTGGCCCAAGGCGCCCCGGCACCGCAGCACCTGTTCGCCTCCGCCCACGGCGCGCCCCACGCGCCGTACCGGGAGCGGCGCGTCAGCGGCCTGCCGGAGCCGGAGTTCAAGCGCGCGATGCTGAAACTGAGCGGCATCCGCGAGGAGGCGGTGAAGGAGGTCGCCTTCATCAGCCTGCTGCTGCCGACCCTGCGCGCGGACTTCCGCCTGTGCGAGACCTACGAGTACGTCGACGGCGCACCACTGCCCTGCCGCCTGACCGTCCTGTCGGGCGCCGACGACGACGTCCCCCCACTGGACCTGGCCCTGTGGCGCGAGCTGCACACCGGACCGTTCCGCATCCGCGTCATCGACGGCGGCCGGCACTTCGTGATGCGGGAGCGGCAGCAGGTCGCCGAGGTGGTGCGGGCGGGGTTGGCGGGGGAGTTCTGAGTTCTGAGGCCTGAGGCCTGAGGCCTGAGGGATGGAGGGCTGGCCTGCTGGCTTTCAGCGGGCCAGCCTTCGGGTCTCGCCGGCGCGACCATCGACCCACGCATATGTCAGGCGCGCAAGGACTGCCGGCTGGCTTTCGGCCACTGACAAGGCGGCGACTGCTTGTCCGGCGGCCGCGAACCGCTACTCGACCTCGGCGAGAATCGCCGCCAGGGTCTCGACCGCGGCGTCGGCGTCCGGTCCCTCGGCGTGCACGGTCACCGTGCCGCCGGCGGTGGCGCCGAGGCTCATCACCGTCAGGACGCCGGTGGGGTTCACCGTTTTGGCGCCGTACTCGAGGCGGATGGCGCTGGTGAACTTCGCCGCCTCTTGGGCCAGGCGGCCTGCGGGGCGGGCGTGCAGGGTCGCGGGGAGGGTCACTTGCGCCGACACGCTGCTGCCTTCAGCCCCGCTGGTCGGCTGCGGTCCGGCTTCCGGCGCCTCCAGCTTCGCGATGCCGCGTGCCTGGCGTGCCGCCTCCGCCACGGTGGCGAGGTCGGCGCCGGAGGCGGCGGTGACGGCGGCGGCTACCGCGCCCTCGACGAAGGGGGCGTCCACCAGCAGGACGTCGGGGCGGGGGTGGTCCTCCAGGACGGTCAGGGCGGTCAGGACCGAGCTGCCCAGGTCGGGCAGGATGATCACGCCCGCGCCCCGGTCGGCCTCCGTGATGGCCTCGGCGATGCGGTCGTAGCTCGTGCCCAGTCCGCCGTCGGCGGTGCCGCCGGCCAGTGCCACCGGGACCCGGTCCGTGGCGATCTGCGCCAGGAGTTCGCGCAGGCCCGCCGCCAGCTGAGCGCTGTGGGATACGAGTACGATGCCGGGGGACTGGTTCATGAACGGTGATACTAAATCTCGGAACTTTGTTCAGCAATACCGAAATGCGAGGGTCCAGGGATGGTGCAGTCGGTGCAGCGTGCGGTGCGCGTTCTGCGGGAGCTCGCCGCCGGGGGCCCGCGGCTGGGCGTGACCGAGTTGGCCGAGCGGGTCGGCGTCGCCAAGCCGACCGTGCACGCCCTGCTGCGGACGCTGGAGGGCGAGGGGCTGGTGGTCCAGGACTCCGAGACCGGCCGGTACCAGCTGGGCCCGGGGTTGCTGCTGCTGGGCAACGCCTATCTGGACACCCAGGAATTGCGGGCGCGGTCGCTGAGCTGGGCCGACACCCTGGCCACCAGGGCCGATGAGGCCGTGTGGGTGGCGGTGCTGACCGGGGACCATGTCTTCGTCGTGCACCACGCGTTCCGGCCCGAGGGCGTCGTGCAGATCCTCGAGGTCGGCGCCAGCATCCCGTGGAGCACCTGCGCGCTGGGCAAGGCGATCGTCGCGTTCCTGCCCCCTGACCAGCGCAAATCCCTGCTCGAAGGCGACCTGCCGGCGCTGACCGGCTCCAGCATCACCGATCCGGAGGCGCTGGCCCGGCAGCTGGACGAGGTCGGGCGGACCGGGCACGCCCTGGAGAACCAGGAGTCGGCCCTCGGCGATGCCGGGATCGCCGCACCGGTCTTCGACCGCAACGGCGTGGCCGGCGCGATCGGCGTCATCGGCCCGGTCGAGCGGGTTCTGGACGACAGCGCACGTCAGGGCCACATCGTCGCCGTCCGCGAGGTCGCCCGGCAGATCTCGCGGGAGCTCGGCGCGGGCCGCGGGGCCTCGCGGACCGCGCGTCCCTGACCGGTCGCGCCCGCCCTTGACACCGCCATCGGCCGGGACTAGCTTCCGAACATCGTTCAGTGATGACGAACACAAGTCGATCGCGTTAATCCTCGCCCGCGCCAGGCCGGCCCGCGGCGGCTGTATCGCCGGACAGGCCGCCGGGGCGACACTCGGTGCATGGGTGATCCCTCTGAAGGAGTCGCGGCATGAAGAAGCTGATCAACGCTCCAGAATCCGTCCTGAGCGACGCCCTCGCCGGGGTCGCGGCAGCCCATCCGGATCTGCACGTGGACGCACAAGCCCGCGTCATCACCCGGGCCGGCGGGCCCTCGGTCGGGAAGGTCGCGCTGATCTCCGGTGGCGGTTCCGGCCATGAGCCCCTGCATGGCGGATTCGTCGGCCCGGGGATGTTGCATGCCGCGTGTCCGGGGGAGGTGTTCACCTCGCCGGTGCCGGATCAGATGGTGGCGGCGGCGCAGGCGGTGAACGGCGGTGCCGGGGTGGTGTTCATCGTGAAGAACTACACCGGTGATGTCATGAACTTCCAGATGGCTGCGGAGTTGGCTGCCGATGACGGTATCGAGGTGGCGACGGTTCTGGTCGATGACGATGTCGCGGTGAAGGACTCGACGTGGACGGCCGGTCGTCGCGGTACTGGTGCGACGGTGTTCGTGGAGAAGATCGCCGGGGCTTTTGCCGAGCAGGGTGCGGGCCTGGGCGAGGTTGCCGAGTTGGGTCGTCGGGTGAATGCGGCCTCGCGCAGTTTCGCGGTGGCGTTGACTGCGTGTACGACGCCTGCGGCGGGTAAGCCCGGCTTCGAGTTGGCCGAGGATGAGATGGAGGTCGGTGTCGGTATCCACGGCGAGCCCGGCCGCAGCCGGGAGAAGCTGGAGCCGGCCTCGGCGATCGTGGCCCGTTCCCTGGACGCCATCTTCGCCGATCAGCCGTTGACCGCCGGTGACGAGACCATCGTGATGGTCAACGGCCTTGGCGGCACCCCGCTCATCGAGCTGTACATCGCCTACGCCGAAGTCGCCAAGTACTTCGCGGACAAGGGCGTCCG
Organism: Catenulispora sp. MAP12-49; assembly: GCF_041262705.1. Classification (NCBI taxonomy): domain Bacteria; kingdom Bacillati; phylum Actinomycetota; class Actinomycetes; order Catenulisporales; family Catenulisporaceae; genus Catenulispora; species Catenulispora sp. MAP12-49. The sequence goes on from NZ_JBGCCP010000015.1 coordinate 129,642, forward strand.
CATCGCCCGCAACCTCGTCGGGAACTACATCACCAGCCTGGAGATGGCCGGCGTCTCGCTGACCGTGTGCAAGGCCGACGAGCAGATGCTTGCCTTGTGGGACGCGCCGGTGAACACCCCCGCCCTGCGCTGGGGCGCCTGAGGACGAAGGAGCCGACTATGGACATCCACCTGACCCGGGCCTGGGTGCGGGCAGTAGCCGCGGCGATGGATGAGCACAAAGACCACCTGACGCAGCTGGACTCGGCCATCGGCGACGCCGACCACGGCGTGAACATGCAGCGCGGCTTCACGGCGGTCCTGGCGGCGCTGGACGGCTACGAGGCGGCCGGCGTCGGCGACGTGCTCGTCAAGACCGGCACGACGCTGATCTCCAACGTCGGCGGCGCCGCCGGCCCGCTCTACGGCACCTTCTTCCGCGCCACCGGCAAGCAGCTCACCGGCCCGACCGCCGACGCCGAGCAGCTGGCCGCCGCCTTCGACGCCGGACTGGCCGGCGTGCAGAAGCTCGGCGCCGCCGTGCCCGGCGACAAGACCATGGTCGACGCCCTCGTCCCGGCGCTGGCCGCGTTCGGTGAGGCGGCGCGCGCCGGGGAGGGCGAGGCCGCGGCGGCCGAGAAGGCCGCGAAGGCCGCCGAGACCGGCATGCAGGACACGATCCCCTTGCAGGCCCGTAAGGGACGCGCGTCCTACCTCGGAGCCCGCAGCGTCGGGCACCAGGATCCCGGCGCCACCTCCACCGCGTTGGTCCTCCGAGCCCTCGCGGAGGTGCTCCAGTCGTGACGCGGTCGACCTACGTCGGACACCTGGCTTCCGCCGGCACGGCTCTGGGCCTGCTGCACCACACGGATCTGCCGCCGGTCGCGCCGCCCGGTCCGGGCCCGGGCGAGCCCCCGGCGCCGGACTCGGCCGTGGCCGCGGGTGCGGGTGCGGCCTCGGACCCTGCTCCGGACCCTGCCTCGCCCTCGGCCCCAGCCCCGGACCCGGTCGCAGAGGTCACCGAAGCCTTCGACGCGGTGGCCGAGCAGCTGGCCGGGCTCTCGCAGACGCTGCGCGCCTCCGGGCAGACCGACATGGCCGACATCGTCGAGGTCGACGGCTACATCGCGCTGGACGGCGAGCTGCGCGGCGCGGCCGTGCAGCAGGTGCGCGCCGGCCGGTCCGCGCCGGACGCCGTCGTCCTGGCCGTCCACGAGTACGCCGCGCTGCTCGCGAACCTGGACGACCCGACGCTGGCCGAACGCGCGGCCGACGTGCGCCAGGTCGGCCGCCGAGTCCTGGCCCACGTCGCCGGGGCGAAGTCGGCCGTCCCCGAGGGCCCGGTGGTGCTGGCCGCGCAGGAGATCGGCGCCGCGGACCTGCTGGAGTACGGCGATCTGGTCGTCGCCGCGGTCTCGGCGATCGGCGGCCCCAACTCCCACGCCTCGATCATCGCGCGCTCGCTGGGCATCCCGCTGATCCTGGGCATCGACGCGGAAGTCCTGAACCATCCGGACGGCACCGAGGTCCTCATCGACGCCGAACGCTCGACGCTCACAGTGAATCCCGAGCCGGGGGAGCGGACGGCGGCCGTCGCGGCGATGGACGCGGCGCGCCGGCGGCGCGAGGTCCTGGCGGCCGAGCGCGACCTGCCGTCGCAGACCCTTGACGGCCAGGCGGTCGCGCTGTGCGCGAACGTCGCCACGTCGGTCGAGACCAAGGCCGCGAACACCGCGAAGGCCGACGGCGTCGGGCTGCTGCGGACCGAGCTGCCGTTCCTGGACGCGCGTTCCTGGCCCACGGCCGAGCAGCACGCCGCGGTGCTGCGGCCGATCCTCGGCAAGCTGGCCGGGCAGCCGGTGACCGTGCGCATGCTGGACTTCGCCGACGACAAGTTCCCGCCGTTCCTGGCCGACCAGGCCGTGGACGGGCACCTGGGCCGGGGCCTGCCGCACATGCTCGCCGAGCCGCACGCGTTCGCGGATCAGTTCCGTGCGATCCTCGCCGCCGGGGAGGCGTGCGATCTGCGTGTCATGATCCCCATGGTGGCCACCGTCGAGGAACTCGCGGCCTGCGCGAGGATTCTGGCCGACGTCGCCGCGGAGCTGGACGTGGCGCCGCCGCCGATCGGCGCGATGATCGAGCTGCCCGAAGCCGTCGAGATCGCGGACGAACTGGCGGCGGCCGGTGCCTTCTTCTCCATCGGCAGCAACGACCTGACCAGCCAGATCCTGGGGCTGGACCGGCGCGATCCGGCGGTGTCCCCGGCGCTGGCCGCGCACCCGCGCGTCCTCGACGCCATCGCCCGCACCGTGCAGGCCGCGCACCGGCGGGACATCCGGGTATCAGTGTGCGGCGATGCCGCGGCCCATCCCCTCGTCATCCCCCTCTTGCTCGGCCTGGGCTGCGACGTGCTGTCGGTGGCCCCCGCCGCGCTGGACGAGACGCGGGTCCGCGTCCGCCGCCTGGACGCGCAGATCTGTGCCGATGTCGCCGCCGAGGCACTGGCCTGCGAGACGCTGGAGGGCGTGCAGCGGTTGGTACGCCGGCGCTGCTGGCCGGCCATGCCCTGAAGCCGGAACCGCCATGCAGTACCCGAGAGGATGTCCATGACGTCGAAGCACCCTGATCCCGATCCGGCCCCGATGGCGGCCTTCGGGCTGGGCCTGGCTGCCGTGGGGCGCCCCGGGTACATCAACCTCGGCCGCGAGGACGACCTGCCGGCCGACCGCTCGGTCGAGGCGATGCGTACTCGCGCGCACGCGGTGCTCGACGCGGCCTACGCGGCCGGGATCCGCTACTTCGACGCCGCTCGCTCCTACGGCCGCGCCGAGGAGTTCCTCGGCGAATGGCTGAATGCGCACCCTGACATCGACGACGTGGCCGTGGGCAGCAAGTGGGGCTACACGTACACCGCCGACTGGCGCGTCGACGCGCCGGTGCACGAGGTGAAGGACCACAGCATCGCGGTGTTCAGCCGGCAGATCGCCGAGACCCGGTCGCTGCTGGGCGATCGGCTGAACCTGTACCAGATCCACTCGGTCACCCCCGACAGTCAGGCTCTGACCGATCAGGGCCTGCACCGCCGGCTGGCCGCCTTGGCCGCGCAGGGCGTGCGGATCGGCTTGTCGACCAGCGGGCCGCGGCAGGCCGAGGCCATCCGGGCGGCGCTGCGGATCACGATCGGCGGCAGCCGCCTGTTCGAGTGCGTCCAGGCCACCTACAACCTGCTGGAGACGTCGGTCGGACCGGCGCTGGCCGAGGCCCACGAGGCCGGATGGACGGTCATCGTCAAGGAGGGGCTGGCCAACGGCCGGCTGACCGACGCCCATCTGACGGAGCAGAAGCAGGACGACTCGGCGCTGTCGGAGGTCGCGAAGACGTTGTCGGCCGGCGCCGATGCCGTCGCGCTCGCGGCGATCGCGGCCCGGCCCTGGGTCGACGTCGTGCTGTCGGGCGCCGCGACCGTGGCCCAGGTGGAGAGCAACCTGACCGCCGCGGATCTGCGCTTGGCGCCCGATCAGCTCGACCGACTCGCCGCGCTGGCGATGCCGCCGGAGGAGTACTGGACTCAGCGTTCTCAGATGGCGTGGAGCTGAGCGCGTGCCGGAGCTTCGCTACGACTGCGGTGGGTCGTCTGCCGGAAGGTAGGTACCGAGGGTCTTGGCTTTGGCGATGCCGAACTCCTCGGGCGTCAACATGCCTCGCATGAACAGCTCCGCCAACTGGCGGAGCTGTTCGGCGAGGTTCGGCTCGGCGAGGGAATCACGGGCCCTGAGCACCATGTCCCGGAACAACGACGCCTCCGCCTTGTCGAGGTCGTTGACCTTCAACGGATTGCCAGGGCCGTCGTGCGGCGGCACTCCGCCGGCGATCACCAGGCTGATTCCCGCGAACATGGGCCCTTTTTCCAGGGCCACACCCACTATCGCCTCAAGCGGGTACCGGGTCTCGCCGGCACCCGAGGCGGCACTCGACTTGTGCGTGATGACCACGTCTCGGCCGTCGAAGGCCAGCGAGCCGTCCATGCCCTTGATGCGGCTGGTGCCGGGCGGCAGCGGATCGTTCCTGCCCATGATGTTCCCCTCCACCTGTCGTGGTGGGGACGTTACAGGGTCCTGCCTTCCGCGGCGGACTGCCGGGCCTGCTCTAGAACGGTGAGCGTGGCCAGCGCGTCGCGGGGATCGACGGGAGCCGGTGCACCGTCCCGCAGCGCCGCGACGACGCCCGCGTAGAAAGCGGGGTAGTCGCCGGGCAGCGACGGGTACCGGTGCGCGTCCGCGGTCGTGCCGAGCAGGCCCCACTCGCTCTCGGCCGGCTCGCCCCAGCCGGGGCCGGGGCGCTCGCCGGCTCGCAGTGCCGCCTCCTGGGGGTCCAGGCCCTGGACCACGTACGCACCCTGATTGCCGAGGACGCGCAGACGGGGGCCGAGTTGGGCGGTCACGGCGCTCATCCACAGATGCGAGTGGACGCCGGAGGCGTGGGTCAGCGCGATGAAGGCGTCGTCGTCGACCGCGGCGCCGGGGCGGCGGACGACGACCTCGGCGTAGACGCCGGTGGCCGGGCCGAACAGGGTCAGGGCCTGGTCGACCAGATGGCTGCCCAGGTCGTTCAGGACGCCGCCGGCCTTCGCCGGGTCGGCGGACTCGCGCCAGCCGGTGGCGATCTGCGGGCGCCAGCGCTCGAACCGCGACTCGAAGCGGAGCACGTCGCCGAGCTTCCCCTCGGCGATCAGGTGCTTCGCGGTCCGGAAATCGCTGTCCCAGCGCCGGTTCTGGAACACCGTCAGCATCACGCCGCGCGCCTCGGCGAGCTCGATCAGCTCGCGGGCCTCGGCGGCGGTGGGCGCCAGCGGCTTGTCGACCACGACCGGCAGGCCGGCCTCCAGCGCGGCGCGCGCGGTCGGGCTGTGCGTGTCGTTGGGGGAGGCCACGACGACCAGGTCCAGCGCCGAGGGGTCGGCGAGCAGCTGCTCGACGCTGTCGACGGGGCGGGCCTGCGGGTACTCGCGGCTCAGCTGCCCGCGCCGCTCCGGGTTGGCGGTCACCACGTTCTCCAGCCGCAGGCCGGGTGTGGTGGCGATGAGAGGCGCGTGGAAGGAACGCCCGGCCAGTCCGTAACCGACGAGGCCGACGCGCAGCGGGTTCTCGGGAGCGCTCATGGGACCGAGTTAAGCAACACTGTTGGCAAAGCGCAAAACGAGGTCGCACAATGGGACGCATGGAGCGACGGCAGGCCGGGACCAACCTCACGGGGTTGCGGGACCACAACACCGCCTTGGTGCTGGGCCTGCTCCGCGCCGCCGGCAGCGAAGCCGGGACCGGGCCCGGGGCCGGGGCCGAGGGCGGGGCCGAGGGCGGCAGCCGCGTCCAGCTCGCCGCCCAGACCGGCCTCACCCCGCAGGCGATCAGCAAGATCACCGCCCGGCTGCTGGCCGAGGGCCTGATCGAGGAGGTGGGGCGCAGCGCTTCGACCGGCGGCAAGCCGCGCACGCTGCTGGCCCTGCGCCCCGAGGCCGGCTGTGCCGTCGGCGTGGAGCTGGACCGGCGCAGCGGCACGATCCTGCTCGTGGACTTGGCCGGGCGGACGCTGGCGCGGCGGTCCCTGCCGTTCGGGCTGGACGGCGGGCAGCCCGAGCGGGTGGCCGGCGAACTCGCCGAGCGGGTGCGCGGCGTCCTCGCCGCGGCTCCGCGGGGGGCCCGGATCCTCGGCGTCGGCATCGGCTGCCGCGGGCCGCTCGATCACCAGACCGGGGTGCTGCACCGTCCTGCCGGGCTGCCGGCCTGGGACGGATTCCCGTTGCGGGACCTCATGGACGCGCTGCTGGACGTGCCGACCGTGCTGCTCGACAAGGACACCAACACCGCCGCGCTGGCCGCCCCGGCCCCCGGCAGCACCGCGTACCTGCACCTCGCCGACGGCCTCGGCGCCGGAATGCTGCTCAACGGCGCGCTCTACCGTGGCGCGCGGACCAACGCCGGGGAGTTCGGCCACCAGATCGTCCAGCCCGGCGGGCCGGTCTGCACCTGCGGCGCGCGAGGCTGCCTGGAGGCGCTGTGCCTGGCCGCGCTCGCCGAGGACGATCCGCGGACGGCGGCGCGCTGGCTCGGCCTGGGTGCGGCGAACCTCGTCCGGTTGCTCGACATCGACCGGATTCTCCTTGGCGGGCACCGGATCTTCGCCGCCCCGGACGTCTATCTGCGCACGGTCGTCGACCAGATCGCCGAGCACCTGCCTGATCCGGCCTGGCAGAACGTGCAGGTGTCGCTGACCCCCGTCGGAAAGGACGCGGTCGCGGCCGGCGCGGCGCAGCTTGTCCTGGACACCATGTTCGCGATGCCCGCGATGCCCGCGACGCAAATCAGCCCCCTGTCACAGGTGGCAGAGGGCTGATCGGCAGGTTCGCCATCGTCAGCGGACGACGTCGAAGACGTTCTTCTGGATGCCGTTGCTGTAGGTCTGGCTCTCGACCAGCTTCAGCTTCTGCGCGTCCTTGTCCGTGCTGCTGAACAGACGCTTGCCGGCGCCGAGCAGCAGCGGGAAGACGAGCAGGTGGTAGCGGTCGATCAGGCCCGCGTCGGACAGGGCCTGGTTCAGGGAGGCGCTGCCGTGGACGATGATCGGGCCGCCCTCGGTCTCCTTCAGCGCGGCGACCTCGTCCAGGGAGCGCAGGATCGTGGTCGGGCCCCAGTTGTCGACCAGGTCCGCCTCGGTCAGGGTGGTCGACACGACGTATTTCGGCATGTCCTTGTACAGCGAGAACTCCTTCATGTCCGGCCACACCGGGCTGAAGGCCTCATAGCTGGCCCGGCCCATCAGGATGGCCGTGGACTCCTCCTGCTCGGTGCCCTTGAGGGCGTAGGCCTCGGGGACGAACTCGACGTCCTTGAAGGTCCAGCCGGAGTTCCGGTAGCCGGGCTCGCCGCCGGGGCCCTCGACGACGCCGTCGAGCGAGATGAACGCGGTGCTGATCAGGGTACGCATGTCGGACTCCTCAGTTATTGCTGGTGTCGGTGGTGTCGCTGGTGTCGGTGTGGATGGCGTGGGTGAGCCACTGCTGCCAGGCCTGCTCGGCCGCTGCTTCTGTTTCTGCCTCTGCCGGGCCGGCCGGCGGCGCGAACAGGTGGTGGAACATCAGCGCCAGGCCCGAGCCGTGATGGAAGGTGTAGAGCGCGTCGGCGGTGCGGACGCCGAAGCGTTCGCCGTCGGCCCAGACCACCTCGCCGTCCACCAGGGGCAGTGCGACCGGTCCGCCTTCGGCGCGGGCGCCGACGGCGACGGGCGCGGTCAGTGACAGCGCGTCGGCCAGCAAGGCCTGCACGTCCTCGGGCGTGCGGCCGGCCGCTGGCGCCATGCCGAAGACCGGGACCGCGGTGCGGCCGGGAAAGTGCGCCAGATACTCGCGCAGCGTGTTCAGGTGGAAGGGCCAGCCGCGGCGCAGGGCGTCGTACTCGTTCTCCCAGTCGTCGCCGAGCAGGCCGCTGTGCACGACGCGCAGCACGGTGCTCCCGCCCTCGCGGCCTTCCAGGAGGTACTCGAAGGCCATGAAGCGGCCGTCGGGCCCGGGGGCGGTGCGGGTGGCCAGGCGCTTGCCGGGGTCGTAGGCGGTGACCAGGGCCTGCTCCCGGTGGCCGCCGGTGTCCATGGAGGCGGTGCCGCCTTCGCGCGGCTCGATCTCGTTGCGTCCCATGAACCAGGAGTCGACCCCCGGTCCGGTGGCGATCGCCTCCCAGACCTGCTCGGGCGTGGCCGGCAGCGTGGTCTCGAGCTCGATCTCGAAGGGGTGCGTCATCGCGGATCCTCCTGTCCTGCGGCGGATTCGGGCTGGGTGGTGGTGGGTTCGGGCGGGGCGGCGGTGGCGGTGGGTATGGGATGGAGCCCGACGACCAGCCGGTACTCCCGCCCTCCGCCGGCCTGCTCGTCGTGGTAGCGGCTGACCAGCGCGGACACGGCCTGGGTCAGCTCCTCGGCGAACGCCGCCCGGTCGGCCGCGGAGGCGAAGCGCACCCGCGCGTCCATCCCGTAGGTGGCGACCGGCTTCCCGGCCCGCGCCGACCCGCTGAGCAGCGTGCCGACCTCCTGGATCAGCCGCGAGCCCAGCGCCAGCAGCCACCGCGCGGACAGCCGGTCCGGTGCCCGGTCCGGATCCGGGCTCACGGCGCCCAGCGCGCCGGGCGAGATCACGTAGGAGGCGGCGGTGGCCCCGTAGACGCGCTCGGTGACGTTGCCCTTGCGGCGCTCCTCGACGAGCTCTACCAGGCCGTGCCGCTCGAGCTCCTTCAGGTGGTAGTTGACCTTCTGGCGCGGCAGGCCCAGGCGCGCGGCCAGCATGGCGGCCGAGCCGGGCTCGGCCAGGGCGGCGAGGATGCCGGACCGGATGGGGTCCAGCGAGGCCTCGGCCGCGGCGGGGGAGGCGATGACGGCGACGTCGAGCATGGTTCCAGGATGTGACCGACAAGAGATTTTGTCAAGACAAGAAAATTTGTCGGTGGGACGGAAGCCGCACGTCACGCCTCGGCCCGGTGGCCTGATCGCGGAAAACTCCGGCACCGCCGCCGCCGGAGCGCCAAGATTCACCTCATGACAAGACGTATCGCGATCCTGATAGCAGGGCTCTTCGCGGTCCTGCTCGCACTCAGCGGGTGTTCCAGGTCCAAACCCGTCGCCTACGCCCCGGCCGCTTACGGACAGCAGGTCGGCGGCGTGTTCCAGTGCTACTACGTCGACAGCCCGGCCGAAGCGCAGGAGCTGATCGCCGAGGGACTGTGCCCGCCGGGGTCGGTGCCGATGCCCATGCCGCAGTCGTGGCTCAACCAGTACTTCGCGTATTACGACTCCCCGGCCTACTACAACACCTATGTGCCGGTTGGTAACCGCTCGCACTACATCGGGACCTACCACACCTACTACACGCAGCACGCCAGCGTGATCGACGCGGCGGCCAAGACGGCGTCCTGGAAGGGCTCCAACGGCAAGACGGTGTCCGGGTCGCAGGTGGACACGGCGAAGATGAAGTTCTCCACCGGCTCGGGGTCGAACTCGATGATGGGCGGCGGTTCACTGCGCGGCGGATCCAGCGGGGGATCCGTCGGCGGGTCTTCCGGCGGCGGCGATGACGAGTCCGGCCACTCCAAGTCCGGGACCAGCCACTCCAAGTCCGGCGGTACCAGCGGCGGTTCGTTGCGAAAGGGCAAGAAGTGATGCTGCGGGACTTCTCCGTCTACGGCTACTGGCCGCACACCATGGAGCGCTGGGGCGAGGTGTTCCAGGCGACGTCGGCGCGCGCGGCCGAGGACCTGGCGCAGATGTACGCGCGCGAACGGGGCGCGGCGCTGCGGGTCGCGGGTGTCTTCGAGGGCGTCATCGCCTCGGTGGACCGGTACACGCTCTTCGTCGATCCGCGCGACGTCCGGAACCTCGATGCCGAAGGGCTCGATCCCGAGGTGCCGGGGCTGCGGAACGAGACGTGGACGGTGCTCGGGTTGATCGAGTCCGTGAAGGACCGCCGGTGGAACGAGCACACCGGCGGACAGCGGTTCTGCGATCACGTGCTCGCCGATTCGGCGCTGTCCGCCGAGGACGTCGCGGAGGACAAGGCGCGCAGTGAGGGCGGCAGGCTGCTGGTGTGCGCGGTGTTCGACGGGACGCGGCAGCGTGCGGATGCGCTGTATGCGAAGTTCGCGAACCCGGACGTGCGGGTGGCGTAGGCGACCCGGGCCACGTTCCGCGGCGCGGGGGTTGCAGCAGGTTTCCCCGTAAAGGTCTCGCCTTGCCACCCCGGCGCCGACAGCGCATCATCGGTACGCCCTATATCAAGTCATGTGCGCGGAGGCCAGATGAGCGTGCCCGACACGGCCGTGCCGTGGCCGCTGGTCGGGCGTGATCTGGAGCTGGCCGGCTTCGACGCGGTCTGGGCCGCGCGGGGGCGGCAGGGCGTGGTGATCCACGGGCCGGCCGGGATCGGGAAGTCGCGGCTGGCCGAGGAGTTCCTGCCGCGCGCGGTGCGGGCCGGGTTCGAGGCCGGGCGCGCCACGGCTTCGTCGCCGGCGGCCGCCGTGCCGCTCGGGGCCATCGCGCACCTCATCCCGCCGGGCCTGGATCTGGCCGATCCGGTGCGGGGGTTCGCCGCCGTGGCGCGGGAGCTGTCCGGGCCGCGCGGGGAGCGGCGCTGGGTGCTGCTCGTGGACGACCTGCAGTGGCTCGACGCGGCCTCGGCCGTGCTGCTGCGGCAGCTCATGGACGCCGGGGTGGTGCGCCTGATCGGCACGGTGCGCACCGGCGAGCCGGTCGGGGAGGCCGTCGGGGCGCTGTGCGGCGGCGACGCGGTGCACCGCATCGACCTGGAACCGTTCGACGTCCGGGCCACCGAGCAGGCGCTTCAGGCGGCGCTCGGCGGCCCGGTGGTCCGGCGTACCGTCGAGGCCCTGCACGAGGCCTCCGGCGGCAACATCCTGTTCCTCAGGGAACTGGTACTCGGTGCGCTGGCCGCCGGGAGCCTCGTCCACGACGGCGAGATCTGGGAGCAGACCGGCCCGTTCGCCGCCGGGACGCGCCGGCTGACCGAGATGATCGAGGCCCGCCTGTCCGCCGCGCCGGTCCGGGCCCGGCCCGCGCTGGAGCTGCTGGCGTTGTGCGAGCCGGTGCCGGTCGCCGACGTGCTGGCGACCACCGACCTGGACACGGTGACCGCGCTGGAGGAGTCCGGGCTGGTGCGGGTCGTCATCTGCCGCCGCCGGACCACCGTCGCGCTGGCGCATCCCTTGTACGGCGAGGCTTTGCGCGCAAACATCTCGCTGCTGCGGCGGACCAGGGTGCTGCTGGACCAGATCGAGCGGACCAGGGCCGCCGGCGCGCGGCGTTCCGACGACACCCGCCGCATGGCCGCCTGGCAGCTGGCCGCGACCGGCACCGCCGACCGGGACCTGCTCGTCGAGGCGGCGGCGCTGTCCCGCTACGCCCACGACTACGCGCAGACCAAGACGCTTCTGGAGTCGCTGCGCGAGGAGGACCAGACCACGGCGACCCGCCTGGCACTCGGCGAGGCGTTGTTCGAACTCGGGGCCCCAGTGGGTGCCGAGGCCGTGCTGGCGGCCGCCGACGCCGGAGCCCGCGAGGACCCGGAGAAGCTGGCGGTCGCGGTGGTCCGGTCCTGGAACCTGTTCTGGGGCGCGGGCCGGGCCCAGGACGCCCTGCGGCAGATCGCCGACGCCGACGCCGTCATGACCGACCCCGAATGCCGCAGGATGCTGCGATACCACCAGGCCTCGATCCGGCTCTCCGACGGCGACGCGTCGGCGCTCGCGCTCCTGGACGACATGCCCGACGACGTCGAGGACCACGGCGACCCGACGGCCTGGCTGACGGCGGCCATGATGAAGTCGATGGGGCTGACGATGCTCGGGCGCACCGCGGAGGCCTCGGCGTGGGCCGAACACTCCTATCGGACGCACCTCGACATCGCCGGACGGGCCCTCTACCCGCATCCGTCCGCACAGCTCATCTCGCTGTCGGTGACCCTGCGCGACGCCGGACGGTTCACCGAGGCGCGCGCGGCGAGCGAACTCGCGCACTCCGGGCTCGGCACGTCGGCGACCCAGCTGACCCGCACCTGGGTCGCCTTCAGCCGCGGCCAGATCGAGCTGAGCTGCGGCCACCCGGCGACCGCGCGCCGCTGGTTCGCCGAGAGCGTGCGGCGCGCGCGTTCCCAGGGCCAGATCAGGCCCCTGAATCCGGGCCTCAACGGACTGGCGGTGGCCGCCGCGCTGCGCGGCGACATCGCCGCCGCCGAGCGCGCGGCCGAGCGCGCGCGGCAGTATCCGGCGTTCGGCATCTGCGGGGAGTTCGGCGCCCTGGCGCAGGGCTGGCTGCGGGTCGCCCGCGGGGACCTGGTCGGCGCGCGCAGGGAGCTGACCGAGGGCGCGCAGCGGTCCCGGGCCGCCGGGAACGTGCCGATGGAGGCCTGGCTGCTGGCCGACCTGGCACGCCTCGGCGGCGCGCGGGCGGCGCTGGAGCGGCTGACGGAGCTCGCCGAGACCGGGCAGGGGCAGCTGGTCCCGGCGGTGACGGCGCTGGCGCGGGCGCTCGCCGCCGACGATCCCGAGCGGCTGCTGGCGTCCTCGGGCGAGCTGGCGGCGATGGGCGCCGACCTGTACGCGGCCGAGGCGGCCGGCGCGGCGGCCGCGGCGTTCCGCCGGGTCGGGCGCCCGCGGCGGGCGCCGGTGGCGGCGCGGCTGGCCGCGGAGCTGGCGGTGCTGTGCGAGGGGGCGCGGACGCCGTTGGTCGCCGCGGAGGCGGCGGCGCCTTTGACGGCGCGGCAGCGGGACATCGCGGTGCGGGCCGCGGCGGGGGTGGCGAGCAAGGACATCGCGGCGCAGTTGCATCTGTCGGTGCGGACGGTGGAGAACCATCTTCAGAACGCCTATGCGCGGCTCGGTGTGACGACGCGGGCTGAACTGGCGGCGGCGCTGGGAGCTTAGGGCTTCTCGAGTGTCGGTTACTTGAGTACCGATCACTTGAGTACCGATTACTCAAGTGCGTTGTTCGGCGCGATGGTCGACTTCCCTCATACCCCTTGAGGACTCACGGGGCGGAGGAGGTGACCGTTGTGGCCATGAAGAAGGACATCATCTGGGACTGACGACGTGTGGGCGAGCGTCTGGGCTGGACCGCGGTGCAGGGTGGGGACCTCGCGGCCCAGCCGTTTTCGTGTGCTCAGTAACCCTGCTGGTTCTGGTTCTGATGCTGCTGCGGTTGCTGGTGCTGTTGCTGGACGGCGAGGATCTCGGCGACCTTCTGGGCCTGCTTCGTGGGCATCATGGTCGCGACCATCGAGCCGTCGGCGAAGTGCAGCTCGGCGCGCGGGGTACGCCCGTGCAGCGCGGCGTCCTTGGTGCCCTCGGTACGCACGCCCGCGATGGCGGTGCGCGGCACGGCGTGCACCAGGCGCATGGACGAACCCCCGGTACGCCCGGCCCGGAAGATGAGGTACCGCCGGTCGGTGAGCACGCCCCACGAGCCGGGCCCGTAGTCCTCACGCGTGGCCCGCGAATAGCGGATGAACCAGCCGGCCTGACTCTCCCAGCCGCCGAGGAAAACCGGCCCGGCGAGCTTGCGATTGAGCGCCTCGACGCTCTTCTCGGCGATGCGCTCATTCATCGCGTCCATGGGATTCAGGGCCCACTTCAGACCCTTGTTCATCTTCTTGTCCGCACGACTGATGCCCCCGAGCACCCGATGCTGGCCCTCGATGGCGATCATGAGCTCACGCGGCGTCTCGGGAATGGTGTCATCGAGCTTGAGGATGAAGCCGTAGTAGACGCTCTCCCCGGGCTCGAGGAAGGGCGCGGCCCCCTCGACCAGGCGGTCGCGGGGCGTGGCGAGGCCGGGCGGGGGCGGGAAGCTGGCGGATTGGGGCTGGGGTGGTTGCTGCTGCTGCCAGCCCTGGTTCGGAGCCGCCGGGGACGCTTGGTAGGGCGCGGGCTGCTGCCAGGGCTGGTTGGGGGCGGCGGGCGGGGCCGGGTACTGCTGGGCCGGAGCCGGCTGCTGCCAGGCCGGGGCAGGAGGTGCTGCCTGGGGAGCTGCTGCGGGCGGCTGCTGCCACGCCGGAGGGGCGGCGGGTGCTGCGGGCTGCTGCTGCCAGGCCGGGGCCGCAGGAGCGACCTGAGGCGCGACGTTGGCAGGCTGCTGCCAAGCAGGAGCGCCGGCGGGTGCTGAGGGCTGCTGCTGCCAAGCCGGAGCACCAGTGGCTGCTGAGGGTTGCTGCCATGCAGGAGCGGGCGATGCTTCGGCGGGCTGCTGCCACGCCGGTGCAGCATGCGGCTGCGGCGCATCAGCAGGCTGCTGCCAGCCCGGAGCGGCGGGAGACTCGTGCGGCTGCTGCCAGCCCGGAGCGGCGGGAGACCCTTGCGACTGTTGCCAGCCCTGACCAGCCGGATACTGCGGCGCCCCGCCCGCCTGCTGCCACCCCGGGTTCGGCGCCTGGTACTGCTGCGCCGGCGGATACGCCTGCTGCGGCTGCTGCCACCCCTGCGGCGCCGCATAAGGCTGCTGCTGCTGATGCTGCGGCGCGTGGGCCTTCTTCCCCGACCCGTACGGATTCACCGGTTGCGCGGGATTCTGCTGCTGCTCGTTCTGTTGCGGCCACTGCGGCTCGGGCTGATTCATGCGTCCCCCATGGCTTCGGATATGCGTGCCAAGGGTAGGGCTCGGCGGGCCCCCGAGCCAGGGGCTTGATGCGGCGGGTTTCGGTGCGCCCGGTGCGGTTAGTCGGGGCGGCCGAAGGCTCTGATCTCCTCGATCTGCTTCGGGGTCAGCTTTGCGGGCTTCTCGCCGCGTTCCAGTTTCGCGGCGTGGACGTGCCGCTGGATGTCCGTGGCCGGGGTGCCGGTGTCGCCGACGTCGGTGAAGTTCGAGATGCCCGCCAGGACGTGGCGCATGATCTCCCCCGTGCGGGTTTTCGGCATGCCGGCGATGATCCACACGTTCTTGGGGCCCGCTATGCGTCCTGTTTCGCGTTCTATCGCGGTGGTGATGCGGGCGACGGTATCGCTGTCGGGTTCGCCGGGTGGTTCGAGGACCACGTACATCTCGATCAGCCAGCCGTGCTCCGGGTCGTGGACCGGGACGGCTGCCGCCTCGGCGACGTCCTCGACGGTCAGGGCCGCCGCCTCCAGGTGCTTGGCGCTCAGCTGGTGGCCGGCGACGTTGATCACGTCGCCGACCCGGGCGGGGCTCGGTCTCGGCGCCGCCTCGCGTTCCGTCCTGCGCCGCAGGTGCGTACGCGGGTGTGCGGGACGGACCGCTCCCGCGGCCCGTCCCGGCGTCCGCACACCGCGCCCGCCGGCTCTGGCCCGACCGCTCATCGCGGCCAGGTCGGCAGCAGGGTCTTGCCGTGGGTGGCGTTCACCACCGCGGCCGAGGAGGCGTACCAGGCGACCACCGCCGTGACTATGCCGAGCCACCCGCCCACCTTGGTCATCACGTCCGGGGCCGGCACGCCGTTCTGGAACGCGCCGATCGCCAGGAACAGGAAGGTGAGAGTCAGCAGCACGAACACGCCCAGCACCGCCAGGTTCGTCTTCAGCGCCGCCAGCGTCATGTACGCGGTGAAGATGCACCAGGCCAGCAGGAACAGCCCGACAGCCTGGTGGATGTCGCCCGCGTTCCTGGGCGTCAGCCTCACCAGCGCCCAGTAGCTGAGCCAGAACGCGCCGAAGGAGGCGAACGCGGTGGCACCGAAGGTGTTGCCGCGCCTGAACTCCCACATACCGGCCAACAGCTGCGTGGTGCCGCCGTAGAACAAGGCCAAGGCCAGCACGACGTGTACCGCGCCGGTCTCCTTGATGAGGTTCGCGTTCAGGAAGCTGAGCACGAACGTGGTCATGGCGAAGCCGGCGAGTCCGAGCGGGGCAGGATCGGCGATTCCCGAGACGGGGGGCGCGGGTGGCGCCGGCCGGCCCGTGGGGGTCGTCTCGCTCATTTCGCGACTCCTTCCTGCGGAGGAAGGGACAGACATATCCGCTAAATAAAGGATAGAACGGTCACTCGCGAAAGAGTAGTGCTGAGCGTGTCTCCTAGAGCCCATGTGGTGTTCGGGGCCGATGATGGCTAGGCGCTCACGTGCTCCTCCACGACCCACGACCGCGTGGCCGAACGGTCCAGGAAACGCGCCTCGTCCTCGGCGACGCCGGACCCTTCCGCGAGCACGAGGGACAGCCATGCTCTGCGTGCGGCCTTGTCGGTGAACTTCATCCGCGTCACCACGTCGAAGTCGGCGGGGAATCCGCGGTCGTCGGTCGCCGGGAGGTAGTCGCGGACGTAGTGATCCGGGGTCGGCGCCAGGCTGAGGATCAGCGGGACGTGGTGGTTCTCGTAGTAGTCGACCAGTTCGGCGCGGCTGAGGCCGGCGCGGGCTTTGAGGAGGGCTATCGAGGTGATCATGCCTGCCATTCTGGCCAGTTCCCGGCGAAGCGCCTTTCGTTAGAACCTCTCACGCTTCCTATTGACTCTCGCGGCTCGGAAGTTATAGCTTCTAACTCAAGCGTTAATGGCTAACTGATGGGACTCGCACCATGACACGGACCATGTCACGCACCGCTCTGCTCGCCCTCCCGCTGGCCGCCGCCGCGCTGGTCGGCGGCCTGGCCGCACCGGCCCAGGCGCAGGCGTCCGGCGCCGCGCAGCGCCCCCTGACCTGCCAGGGCCAGGGCATCGACCCCGCCGCGCAGCTGCACTACCAGACACAGATCTTCATCAAGGCGCCGCTGAGCACCGTGTGGCGCGTCCACACCGACGTCGCGGCCTGGCCGCAGTGGCAGCGCGCGGTGAGCACCATGGAGCCGCTGACGCCGGGCCGGCTGCGCCCCGGATCGCAGTTCCGGTGGACGACGCCGGCCCCGGCCACCGCCTCGACGCCCGCGACCACGCTGGTCGTCACCTCGACGGTGCAGGACGTCCGCCCCGGCCAGTGCATCCGCTGGATGGGCCCGGCGATCGGCGACGGGCTTCGCATCGACCGAGGCACCCACGTCTGGAACTTCATCAAGGTCCCCGGCGGCGTGATCGTGCGCACCGAGGAGAGCTGGACCGGCGCGCAGATCGAGGCGGACCCGGCGACCGCGATCCGTTACCTGGCGCCGGGTCTGGACGAGTGGCTGGCCGACCTCAAGGCGCGCGCCGAAGCCCAGGCCTGCCATCACTGATGGGGCTGATGGGGCGGCTACACCAGATCAGGCTGCTGCCACTCCTGGCCCAGCACATGCTCGGCCAGGAACGCCCGTACCGTCTCGTACCAGAGCTTCGACTCCTGCGGCCGCAGGATCCAGTGGTTCTCGTCGGGGAAGTACAGGAACTTCGCCTCCTTGCCCCGCCGCTGGAGGTCCTGCCACTGCCACAGCGCGTTGGCCACCGGTACCCGGTAGTCGTTGTTCCCGTGGATGACGAGCATCGGCGTGCTGACGTTGTCCGCGTACAGGTGCGGCGACCAGCGCAGGGCGTGCTCGGGCCGCAGCAACACGTCGCCGTAGGCCTGCCGGAAGAACCACGGTACGTCCGAGACCGTGCGCAGCTGCGCGTTCCAGACGCCGGCGTGGGATATCAGAGCCTTGAAACGGCCGGTCTGGGTGGCGATCCAGTTGGTCAGGTAGCCGCCGAACGAGCCGCCCATGGCGGCCGTGCGCGTGCCGTCGATGTCCGGCCGGTCGATCACGGCGTCGGTGGCGGCCATGATGTCGTGGAACGGGACCCCGCTGCCCTCGCCCTTGCCGCGGTCGACGAACGCCTGGCCGTAGCCGGTGGACAGCGAGTAGTCCGGCAGCAGGACCGCGTATCCGCGCTGCACCAGAACCCACGGATTGGCGCGCCAGCTCCAGGAGTTGCTGCTCATCAGCGGGCCGCCGTGGATCCACACGACCAGTGGGGCCGGGCCGTCGGCGGCGTTCGGCAGGACCAGCCGGGAGTGGATGACGGTGCCGTCCTCGGCGGTCGCGGTCACCTCCTCGACCCAGCCGGGCAGCCGCACCGTGTCGCCGGGCGCCGACAGCAGAACCGGTTCCTGGTCCTCGGCCGCGGCGTCCAGGCGGACCGGACGCGGAGTGGCGTCAACGGCGGTGCGGATCGCGAACAGGGTCCGGCCATCGGGGGAGACCTGAAGGCCGGTGTACGCCGCGCGGTCGCCGGTGAGCCGGGTGACCTCGCCGCCGGCCAGGTCCACCTTGAACACCGGCGCGCGGCCGAGCTGGTCGGCGGTGAAGTAGAGGGCTGAGGAGTCCGGCGCCCACACCAGGCCCTGCGGCCACAGGTCCAGACGCTCGGCCAGGGCCCGGCTCGGGCCGCCGGCCAGCGGCTGGAGGTGGATGGTGGGCTTGCCGGCCGCGTCGAAGGTGGCGGATTCGCTGCGAACGAAGGCGACGGTGGTGTCGTCGGGGGAGATGGTCGGGTCGTAGTGCTGGTGCCCCGGGTCGCCGGCGAACAGGGCCGACTTCCCGGAGTCGACGTCGAGCACCCGCAGTTCGGCGGCGTGCTCGCTGTTCGCGAGGGCGGCCGTGATGCCGTAGACGACCTTCGAGCCGTCGGAGGTGACGCCGAAGGAGTCCACCGCCGGCCCGAGGTCCCCGGTGGCGTCGCGCAGCTCCAGCTTTCCGTCCGGACCGGGGGCCTCGGCCACGAACAGGCGGATCCCGTCCGGGCCGATCTGCGTGTCGAACTGCCGGACCCACGCCTGGGTGTGCAGGATCGCGGTGACGTTCGCGTCCTTGCGGGCCTTGCGGCGCGCCGCGTCGTCTTCGAGGTCCCCGGCCTGCGGCATGACCTTGGCCGACAGCACGATCCGGCCGGTCTTCGCGGCGACCTGGACCTGCCCGATCCCGGCCGGCGGCGCCGCCAGCAACCGGGCCTCGCCGCCGCGCGCCGACAGCAGCCACAGACCCTGGCCGCCGCCGTTTCCCTTGTCCTCGCCGTCCTTGGCGTCGGCGTCCGGGTCGGCGCGCTTGGCGGCGAACAGCAGCGAGCCGTCAGGCAGGAACGCCGGGGCCGACTCGCCGGCCGCCGACCGGGTCAGCCGGAACGGGGCGCCGCCGTCGCGGTCGACATCCCAGATGGAGGAGACGTACTTCTTGCCGTCCGGTGACAGGTGCTGCACCCCGACCACCAGGCGGTTGCCGTCCGGGGACAGCGCGAGGCCCCTCACCCGGGGGATCTCCATGAATCCGGCCAGGTCCTCGAAGGGGCTCTGGGCATCGGAGAGGCTTTGGGCGTCGAGGAGGCTCTGGGCGTCGGCTGGCTGGGTGGCTTCGGTTTCCGCTATGTGCTCAGTCATCGGGGGCCACAGTAGCTGTCGCGGCTTTGCGCGCATCTGAAAATTCCCATGACATCCGGCTGGTCGCGGGCGACCATGTAGGCACGATGCAGTCCGCGATCACTGTCACTCCCTCCCAGCTCCCGCCTTTGTTGCTGGCCACCGCGACCGTCCGCCCCGTCTTCCTGTGGGGCGCGCCCGGCATCGGCAAGTCCTCGCTGGTGCGGGCTTTCGCCGACAGCCTCGCTCTGCCCTGCGTCTCGCTGCTGGGTACCCAACTCGCTCCCGAGGACCTCATCGGGGTCCCGCAAATCACGCCGGAGGGGCGCAGCCGTTTCTGCCCGCCGGAGATGATCGCGCGCGACGAGCCGTACTGCCTGTTCCTGGACGAGCTCAACGCCGCCTCGCCGGATGTGCAGAAGGCGTTCTACAGCCTCATCCTCGACCGGCGGATCGGCTCCTACGAGCTGCCCGCGGGCTCCATCGTCATCGGCGCCGGCAACCGGGCCACCGACAACGCGCTGGCGCGGCCGATGGCCAGTGCGCTGGTGAACCGGCTGATCCATGTGCACCTGCGGGCTTCGGCCGTGGACTGGTTCGAGTGGGCCGGGGCCAACAACGTGCATCCGTGGGTGCTCGACTACCTCACCGACCGGCCGGACCAGCTGTGGTCGCAGGCGCCCAAGACCGAGGAGGCGTTCTCCACGCCGCGGTCCTGGCACATGCTCTCCGACGCGTTGCACTCCTGGGGCGAGGCGCCCGACGAGGACATGCTGAAGGTCCTGGCCTCCGGCACGCTGACGCCGTCGCACGCCGCCGGGTTCTGCGGCTGGGTGAAGATCGTGCGGAACTCCTACGGCTTCGAGGCGATCCTGAAGGGCGACGCCTCCTGGCCGCGTCGGCGGCAGGACCGCGACCTGCTCTACTACCTCGCCGAGGCGTTCCGGGCGCGGCTGGTCAAGGAGCTGCCGGCGGAGAAGAACCAGGGCTCGAACGCCGGGCGGCAGCTGGCGTTCCGGGCCAAGGCGCTGCTCGTCGAGCTGGCGGAGATCTCGCTGGAGATCGCGCAGACCGTCCTCGCCGACGACGAGGACGGCGTGCCGCTGCTGCCGACGTGGTTCCTGGTCGAGGCCGCGCGCGACCTGCCGCGGCTGGTCGCCGCCCGGCAGTAGGACCTGAGCCACAACCTGAGCCACAACCTGAGCCACAACCGGAGGTGGAACCAGAGGCTGATGGGCAAGTCCAAGAAGAAGATCCCGGATCCGACCCTCGCCGACTTCGAGGCGGGCATGGCCCTGCTCTCCGCGCATCCGGCCTTCTCCCACCTGCGCGTCGGCTCGGTCTGCCGGGCCCCGCAGTGTCCGCACGCGCCGGAGCGCGGCTTCTGCGTCGTCGACTCCAACGGGGCAGTGCACGTCTCCCGCTCCCACCGGGCCACGCCGGAGCAGTGGGCCTGGGCCGTCGCGCACGCGCAGCTGCACCTGGGCTTCGGCCACGTCCCGGCGGACGAGGCGGGCGACCGTCCGCAGCCGGACGCCGTGGCGATCGCCGCGCGCTGCGCCGTCGTCAACCGGTTCCTGGACTCGCTGAGGATCGGCGAGCCGCTGCCGCCGGAGTTGGTGGAGACCAGCGGCTCGGACGAGGAGACGCTGGCCGACCGCTGGCGCCGCCTCGGGGTGCCGCCGCACCTGTCCGATCCGGAGCTGACCGGCACTGCCGGGCCCGACCCGGACCAGGTTCTCGTGGCCTACACCCAGAGCTGGCGCACGCCCGACGGCAAGGTACCGGACTGGCAGGCCGGCTTCGCGCGGTCGCTGTCCCGGGCCGTTACGGCCGCCGTGGACGTCGCGGGCGGCGGCCGCGAGAGCATGAGCCACGGCGCCCGGCGCAAGAAGCCGTGGGAGCTGGCGCTCAGCTGGTTCGTGGCCTCCTATCCGCTGCTCGGCGGCATCGCCTCCGGGCTGACGATCGTCTCCGACCTGGACATCGCGCAGGCGCACCAGATCTGGATCGCCGCGGTCGACGCCGCGCTCGGCGAGGTGTACATCAACCCGTTGGCCGCGCTGAGCGAGACCGAATGGCGGTTTGTGCTGGCCCACGAGATGCTGCACGCCGCGCTGCGCCACGGCGACCGCGTCGGCGGCCGGGACCGCTTCCTGTGGAACGTGGCCGCGGACTACGTGATCAACGGCTGGCTGCTGGAGATGGGCGTCGGCGACATGCCCGACGGGTGTCTGTACGACCCGGACCTGGCCGGCATGTCGGCCGAGGAGGTCTACGACCGCATCGCGCGGGACCTGCGCCGCGTCCGCAAGCTGCGGACCCTGCGCGGCGCGGGCGTCGGCGACGTGCTGCACGAACCGCTGCCCGGCGCGGCGGACCGGCGCGGCGTCACGGACCTCGACGACTTCTACCGGCGCGCGCTGCTCACCGGCGTGTCCTTCCACCGCGACGTCGACCGCGGCCTGCTGCCGGCCGGCTTGACCCAGGAGATCAAGGCGCTGGAGCAGCCGCCGCCGAAGTGGGACGCGCAGCTGGCGCGCTGGTTCGACGAGTATCTGCCGCGCGTGGAGCCGACCCGCAGCTACGCGCGGCCCTCGCGGCGTCAGTCATCGACCCCTGACATCCCCCGCCCCGGCCGCCACCACCCGACCGAGCTGGTGCCACGGGTGACCTTCGGCGTGCTGCTGGACACCTCGGCGTCGATGGACGTCCGGCAGCTGGGCAAGGCGCTCGGCGCGGTGGCCTCGTTCGCCGCGGCCCGCGACGTCCCGGCGGTGCGGGTCGTCTACTGCGACGCGACGCCCAAGGACGCCGGGTACGTGCCGGTCGAGGAGATCGGTCACCGGCTGCGGGTGTGGGGCCGCGGCGGGACGGTGCTGCAGCCCGGGATCCGATTGCTGGAGAAGGCCGCCGACTTCCCCGAGGACGCCCCGATCCTGATCATCACCGATGGGGATTGTGACGTATTGACGGTGCGCCGGCGGCACGCCTATCTGGTCCCGGCCGGGCTGTCGCTGCCGTTCAAGCCGCACGGGCCGGTGTTCGGGTTCCGCTGAGGTTTCCGGCTCCGGACGGGCCCGGGACGGGCGGGAACGGCGTCCGGAACGCGGGTCTGTCATCCGTGTGGCGGTGTGGCAGGGGCCTGCCACAGTGCCATGATCCGGCGGTGAACTGCTCGTTTCCAGGTCTGTACACCGGGATTACCGGTTGGTAACTTACTCCGAGTCAGGTCTGTGATCCACTTCACCCGCCAAGGAGTGCCATGCGCAGAAGACCAGTTCGGCGTGCCCTCGCGACCGCCGCCGTGGTGGCCCTCGGGGCCGCCGGGATCGGCACGGCCACGGCCGCGACGTCCTCCGCCGCCTCGTCCGACTCGTTCTACAGCTACAGCGGCTCGGCGCCGTTGTCCTCGTACGCGCCGGGCACCGTCCTGGACACGCGGACGTTGCAGTACCACGTCCTCGGGATCCCCACGCCGGTCACGGCGATCCAGATCCTGTACCGCACCACCGACGCGCAGGGGCGTGCCACCGCCGGTGTGACGTCGGTGATCCGCAGCATCACCGGCGACGCCGGCAGGGCCGTTTCCTACGACTCGTTCTACGACTCGCTGAACCCGGCCGACAGCCCCTCGCGCGCCATCGCCGGCGACGTCTCGCTCGGCGGCGTCATCCCGAACGCCGAGACCCTCTTCCTGGCGCCGCTGCTGCTGGAGGGCTACAACGTCGTCATCCCCGACACCGAGGGCCAGACCGCGGACTTCGCCGCCGGACCCGAATACGGGACGACCACCCTGGACTCGATCCGCGCTTCCACAAGCAGCGCCGCCGGGACCGGCATGAACGACGGCACCAAGTTCGCCCTGGAGGGCTACTCCGGCGGCGCCATCGCCACCGACTGGGCCGCGGCCCTGGCCCCCTCGTACGCCCCCGACGTCAACCGCAACCTGGTGGGCTTCGCCGAGGGCGGCCTGCTGGTGGACCCGGCACACAACCTGAAGTACGTCTCGGGCTCCCTGGTCTGGTCCGGCGTCATCCCGATGGCCATCATCGGCGTCGCCCGCTCCTACAGCATCGACTTCAGCAAGTACCTGAACTCCTACGGCATGCAGGTCTACAACCAGCTGCAGCAGGGCTCGATCGTCAACGCGCTCGGTGAGTACCCCGGCCTGACGTGGCAGAAGATGGCCAAACCGCAGTACGCGAACCCGGACTCGGTCCCCGAATTCGTCGCCGCCGTCAACAAGATCAACCTCGGCTCCGCCGGCACCCCCACGATCCCCGGCTTCATCGGCCAGGGTGACGGCGGCGTCCTGGAGGGCACCTTCTCCAGCCCGCCGGGCATCGGCACCGGCGACGGCGTGATGGTCGCCGGCGACGTTCGAGCGTTGGCGCGCCAGTACTGCGCCACCGGCGACAGCTCGATCGAGTTCAACCAGTTCGACCTGCTGAGCCACATCGGCACGGCCGCCGCCTGGGCCCCGCTGGCCCTGCTGTGGCTGAACGACCGCTTCGCCGGCCACACCGCGCCCTCCGACTGCGGCTCGATCGCGGCGGGGAACTCGCTGGCGCCGGAGCAGGTGGTGTCGGGTTCTTGAGCGAGGCCAAGGCTTCTGTGTGACCGATCGCATCCCGCGAGCTGCTCAGGCGGCATCGCGGGATGCGCTTTGCGCGCACGGTTCAGCGATTGAGTCCGGCCAGATACTCGTTGTAGGCGTTCAGCTCGGCATCGTTGTTGCGGTCCGCGGCCCGGTCCCGCCGTACGGCGTCCCGGGTGTCGGCCTTCCGCCACTGCATGAACAGCACCAGCAGCACCAGCACGCTCGGAATCTCGGAGAACGCCCACGCGATCGCGCCGGCTGCGTGCTCGTCCGACAGCGCGGTCCCCGGCCAACTGGCGGGGTGGTGCGTGAACACCGTGGTGGTCAGGGAGCTCTCCATCATCACCGCGATGCCGAAGAAGGCGTGGAACGGCATGCCGCCGAACAGTTCCAGGATGCCCAGCACCGGGTTGGCGCGGCGGGGGCCGGGGTCGACGCCGAGGATCGGGTAGAAGAACAGCAGGCCGACGGCCAGGAAGTGGACCAGCATCAGGTCGTGTGTCCACCAGGTGCTCATCAGCGTCGTGAACAGCGACGTGAAGTAGAGCCCGTACAGGCTCGCCACGAACACCGGCAGGGTGAACCACGGTGCCGTGATCACCTTGGCGAAGCGCGAGTGCAGGACGTGCACCAGCACTTCGCGCGGGCCGAGGCGGCCGTGGGGCGCGGCCCGCAGCGAGCGCAGGGCCAGAGTGATGGGGGCGCCGAGCAGCAGCAGGACCGGGCTCACCATGGACATCACCATGTGCTGGACCATGTGGACGCTCATCAGCTGCATCCCGTAGCCGCCGATGCCGGTCGCGGTCACCTCGATGATGGTCGCGATGCCGAGCAGGAAGGCCACGGTGCGGCCGGGCTGCCAGGAGTCGCCGCGGCGGTGCAGGCGCCATACTCCGATCACGTACAGCAATGCCGCCAACAGGCAGGCCGCCGGGAGCAGGGGGAT
Organism: Catenulispora sp. MAP12-49; assembly: GCF_041262705.1. Taxonomy (NCBI): domain Bacteria; kingdom Bacillati; phylum Actinomycetota; class Actinomycetes; order Catenulisporales; family Catenulisporaceae; genus Catenulispora; species Catenulispora sp. MAP12-49. The sequence goes on from NZ_JBGCCP010000015.1 coordinate 153,963, forward strand.
CGGCTGCGGATGCCAGGCCAGCAGCCGGCCGAGCGAGACCGGGGCCTCGGGCATCCAGCCGGGGCCGCTCATCCCGTCGCCCATGGGCGTGCTCCTTGTGCTCCTCGTGAGTGGTTGCTGACCGGGGAGTGGCGGGTTCCGGCCGTCGGTGGCCCGGTTAGGGGCCCATCGTCCCACACCGCCTTTCGCTCCCCGCGGGCGGTGTGTCCCGGTTGGGCCGAAACCGGGCGGGGCATGACGGACGGCGTGGGGAACCGATGCGATGATGTGTCCGCCATGGACCTCAGGAGTGTCGCCCCGAACGCGCGGGCCGCTGTTTTCGCAGCGGTCTGCACGTTGCTGGCGGTCGCGGCACACCGCCTGATGTCGGGCACGGGCATTCCGGTAGCGGCCCAGGTGTTCGGCGCGGTGGCGGTGTTCTGCTTCGCGCGGATCGCCGCGGCGCTCGGCGAACGCGGCCTGGGATCGATCGCGCTGCTCGTCGGCGGCTCGCAGATCGGGTTGCACCTGCTGTTCCACGCTGTGCAGGCCCCGACTATGTCTGCCATGCCTGGTATGGGGCAAATATCCGGAAACTCATCCGGCATGACGATCGCCCACATCCTCGCCGCCGCCACCGCCGCCTGGTGGCTGCGCCGCGGTGAGGCCGCGTTGTTCGCCGCCGTCGAGCGGGCCCGAGTGGTCCTCGGCGCGTCGTGGCGGATGGTGGCGTGGTGGGCCATGGGGACGCGGCCGATCCGGTCGGCGCCTCCTGCGGTGCCCGCGTTCGGTCCGGAGGTCTGCCGGCCGGCCGCGGCGCGCGCGTTGCTGTTCACGGTGATCAGGAGAGGGCCGCCGCCGGCTTCCGGTCGGTAACGGAACATCATCAGCCCCGCTTCGTCCGGGGCTGCGGCGGCTCCGCCATTTTGTCGTGCTCTCTATCACCGTGGAGATACCACTATGTCCAAGTTCTTCCGCGCCGCGGCGGTCACCGGCGCCGTGTGCACCGTCCTGGCGATCGCCGGTCCGGCGTCCGCGCACGTCACCATCGGCCCGAACACCTCGCCCAAGGGCGGCAGCGACGTCGAGCTGACCTTCCGCGTCCCCAACGAGGAAGCCCAGGCGAGCACCACTCAGATCGAGGTCGACTTCCCGACCGACAAGCCGATCACCGGCGTGCTGCCGGAGCCGACGCCGGGCTGGACCGTCAAGGTCGACAACCTGACGCTGCCCACTCCGATCAAGACCGACGACGGCACGGTCACCCAGGTCGTGCAGCGCATCACCTGGAGCGGCGGCCAGATCCCGGTCGGGCAGTACCAGGGCTTCCGCGTGATGCTCGGCGCCCTGCCGGACGACGCCGACAGCCTGACGTTCAAAGCCCTGCAGACCTACTCCAACGGCGATGTCGTCCGCTGGATCGACGTCCAGCAGCCCGGTCAGCCCGAGCCCGATCACCCGGCTCCGGTGCTGACGCTGACGGCGGCGGCTCCCGACGGGGCTTCGTCCTCGTCCTCGTCCTCGGCTCCGGCCTCGGGCTCGCAGGTGACCGCGACGGCCTCGGCCTCCTCGGCCGGTTCGACCACCGCCGCCGGTACCGCCGCCTCGGCCAAGACCAGCGACTCGACGGCCCGCGCGCTCGGCATCGCCGGCATCGTCGTCGGCGTCCTGGGTCTGGGCGCCGGCGCGTTCGGCTTCGCCGCGGCGCGCCGCAAGGGAGCCGGGACGCCGGAATGATGCGTCGCCTCGCCTGCGTGGTCGCGGTGGTCGTCGCGGTGCTCGTCGCCGTGGCGCCCTCCGCGTCCGCGCACGCCACCGTCGTCTCGACGTCGCCGGGGGACGGCCAGGTGGTCGCCACCGCGCCGAGCGCGGTGTCGGTGCGCTTCGACGAGCCGGTCCAGATGCAGTTCGGGGCGCTGCGGGTGTTCTCGCCGTCCGGGGCGCGGGTGGACGAGGGCAGCCCCTCGCACCCGGCCGGGCACTCCGACACGGTCGAGGTCGGCTTGGCCGCCAACCTCGGTCGCGGCACCTACACCGTGGCCTGGCACGTGATCTCGGCGGACTCGCACCCGGTCTCGGGGGCGTTCACGTTCAGCGTCGGCGCCTCCTCGACGACCTCGGTGTCCCAGGACACCCTGAACGCCGCCGGGAGCAAGACAGTCGGGGTCCTGTACGGGATCGCCCGCGGCGTCGCCTACGGCGGTTTCGCACTGGCCGTCGGCGCGACGGCGTTCCTGCTGTGCTGCTGGCCGGCCGGAGCAGCGTCGCGCCGGGTCCAGACCCTGATCGGCGCGGGCTGGGCGGCCCTGGTGGCCGCCACCCTGGCCGTGCTCGGGTTGCAGGGCCCTTATGACGGCGGCTTCGGGCTGGGCCGGGTCTTCGACAGCGCGGTGCTGCGCACCACGATCGGGACCCGGCTCGGCACCGCGCTGTCGGTCCGGCTGCTCCTGCTCGGGGCGTTCGGCACCGGCCTGGCGGTGCTGCTGCCGAGGTTGGAGCAGGCCTCGATCCGGATGCGGATCGCGGCCGGCGCGGCCGGGGCGGCGCTGGCCGTGGCGATGGCGGCGACGTGGGCCACCGCCGACCACGCCGGCACCGGTTCCCAGGTCGCGCTCGCGCTGCCGCTCGACGTCGTGCACGTGATGGCGATGGCGGTGTGGCTCGGCGGGCTGACGGTCGTCGTCGCCGCGCTGCTGCGTCCGGTGGGGGGCGGCACGAAGACCGGGTCCGGAGTGGATCCGGCGGTGCTGGCACCGGCGATCCGGCGGTTCTCGACCATCGCGGCCTGCTGCATCGGCGTGCTGGTCGCCAGCGGCACGTACCAGGCCTGGCGCCAGGTCGGGACGCTGGGCGCGTTGACCGGCACCGTCTACGGCAAGCTGTTGCTGGTCAAGCTGCTCGGCGTCGGGCTGATCGTGGCGTTGGGGTATCTGGCCCGGGTGTGGATCGCGCACTACCTGGCTGATCGCGCGGCGCCCGACGAGGTCGCCATCCGGCAGCTGCGCCGCTCGACAGGTCTGGAGGCGGTGCTCGCGATCGGGGTGCTGACCGTCACGGCCATGCTGGTCAACGCCCCTCCCGCGCGCACTGCCTTCGCGGCGCCGGTCTCGACGGCCGCCGCCTTCGACACCGGCGGCCCGAACGGCAAGGGCAGCGTGCAGATCTTCGTCTCGCCCGCGAAGGCCGGCACCGACCTGGTGCACATCGAGGTCGTCGCGCCGTCGGGGGAGCCGGAGGCGGTGCCGCAGCTGACCGCGACGCTGTCGCTGCCCGACCGGCAGCTCGGCCCGCTGCCGGTGAGCCTGAGCGGCGCCGGGACGTCGCACTACTACGGGAACGCGACGATCCCCCTGCCGGGCAGCTGGAAGTTGGCGGTGACGGTGCGGACCGACGACATCGACGAGACGACGGTCACCGTTCCGGTCACGATCCGCTGAGCCCCACGACGCCGGCGATGGCGGCGGCGGTCGGTATCAGAACTCAGATGATCCCGACCATCGCCGCCATCGTCAGCGTCATCAGCAGCGCGCCGACATGCGGCACGGTCACCAGCAACCGCGGCGCCCCGGCCGTGCCGCCGTGCCGGTGCCGCGCGTCGACCAGCCGCCGGCCGTGCACCACCGCGCACCCCGCCAGCACGCCGGCGACCCCGAGCGGCACCCACGTCGGCGGATGCGTCGGCGCGTCGAGCATGTACGCCATCGCGGCCTGGCCGGCGCCGATCGCCGCGTTCTGGCACCGGTGCTGGGTCGGGCTCGGACGCAGCGTGGCGCGCGCGAAGTAGGCCGCGCCCAGAGCCGCGTAGCCGATGGCGGCGGCGTGCAGCGCGCCGGCCGGCACCCCCGGGAACACCATGAGCGTCATGCCCGCGCCCATCACCGCGTGCCCGGCATCGGCCGGCCGGTCCGTGTCCGGAAGCCGTGTCGGCGAGAGCAGACGCAGCACATGCACAACCGTCGCCGCCCAGAACAGCGTGAGCTCGGCCAGTACCACCGGCACCGAACCGCCGCCGGAACCCATGTCCATTCCCGACAACCCCTCGGCTCGACACCGCTCCACCGACCACCCACAAAACACCCACGGAACACCCACCGACCGTCCCCACGGAGAGCCTTCCCGACCGGAAGCCGGGATAGTCCATGGCGAATGCGGCGAAACCGAGGGACACCGTAGCGGGCCGGTATGACAGGGCTCGGACTGTCCCTTAGGGGCGCGGCGCCGGTGGCAGCGGCGGCACCAGTTTCGTGTCGGACAAAGCCGCCCGCAGCATCGCCTCGGACACCGGGTCCTGAGGCAAAGCGCGCTCGGGATTCGGCCCCGGCTGCTGAAGCCCGGAGCTGGGCGCGGGGGAGACGAAGTTCAACCACGTGGCCGCCACCGCACCGCGATGACCAGGGAACAGTCGGACCGCGAAAACGGCGGAGAAGGGCCCGTAGTCCTTGCTGGAAGTCTTCAGAACTGATCCGTCGGACAGCGTCGATGTGGTGCACGGAGTCCACTGCGCCGTATCTGTCCAGCCGCCTTGGGGAGTCTGCTCGGGATGCAGTATCACGAGCGAATTGCTGTAGTCCGCCGCACAGCCGGCCATCCCGTCCATCCCCCCCTCCGACGAATCCATGAACGACAGGCTCAGGGTGCCGGCCCGGGTCGTCGCCCCGGTGGCCTGCACTGCTGTCGCCGGCAGTCCGTCCTCGGTCCACAGCACGCTCGCGTTCACAGCGGTCTCGTTCACGGCCTTCGGGTCGTTGTCGGCCACCAGCTTCGCGAAGCCGTCGGGCGCGGTCTTCGCGACGTGGACGAGGGTGGGGTCGAGTTTGCTCAGCAGCTCCATGGCATCGCGCGCTGTAGAGGTCGAGACGGCCAGTCCCTTCGCGGACGTGCCGAGGTTGGCGGCGTTTCTCGGCGCGTAGCTGACGAAGTCCACGTAGTCGAGGACCTTGGAGGGGTCCACGGCCGCCGGCAGCAGTGTCGGTGGCGGCGTCGAGGGCGCAGCGCTCTGCCCCGGGGCGGCCGAACTCCTTCTCGTCGGGTCCGCGCATCCGTTCCGCCCCTCATCCCCATGCTGCGCCCGGGTGTCCCGGACTCTTCCGACCACCCCACGGATGCCGGGGCCGTCAGGTTGTCGCCGCGCGCGAGTTCGGAAGGCGGTGTCTCGGTGTCTCGCTGCCACGGTGCCTTGATGTCTTGGTGTCTCGGCGCTTCCTAGCGGCGCCGCAGGTACTCGTCGATCGCCGCGTGCACGGCTTCGCGGGCCTGCTCGTAGCCGACCCCGCGGTCCGCGAGCGCCTGCGCCGCGGGATCGTTGGGGGTGTGGGCCACCGCCAGCAACAGATGCTCGGTGCCGACGTAGTTGTGGTTCAGCTTGAGCGCCTGGGCGAGCGCGGTCTCCAGAAGACGGCGCGCCGGGGTACCCAGCGGCGGCGCGACGGTACGCGAAGATGCGGTGCCGTGCGGTGTGTCGAGTGCCGCGCGCAGATCCGCGGTGTCGACTTTCAGCAGATCAAGGGCCTGAGCCGCCAGGGTGTCGTGGTCGTCGAGCATCGCGAGCAGCACGTGGCGGGGCTCGACCGTCGCGCTGCCCAGCCGGCCGGCGTGCTGTTCGGCGCGCAGCAACGTGGCGCGGGTGCGTTCGGTGACCCGGCTCAGGCCGCCGGTGCCGAGGAGGTCGCTGAGCGTCAGCTGGAAGCGCGCCGGGGCGTAGCGCTGCTGCGCGGCCTGCCGGCTGATGCCCAGATGGTTGCCGATGTCGGCCCAGGAGCTGCCGCGGGCGCGCGCCTGCTCGACGTAGTACCCGACCAGGCGTGCGCCGAGCGCTGAGAGCTCGTCGGCGATCTGCTCGGCGGCGGCGAGGCGGTCCAGATCGGTGCCGGTGCCGGTGCCGGTGTCGTTGTCGCTGCCGCCGTCGCCGGCGGCCGTGCGCGCGTCCAGCTCGGCGATCAGGGAGGGGAGGTCGGGGAGCTCGGGCACCCGGCCATTCTGGCAGTCAATCGGACGGTTGCCGTGGACGTTGGCGTCAACCATAGCCTTGACATTACGATAAGTGTCAATCAATCCTTGACGCATGACCGTGACGCACGTGGCCCAAGCCCTCGACACCCTCGTCCCGCAGATCCTCACCCTGTGCAAAGCCCCGGGCATGTCCCTGGCCATCGGCGTGGACGACCAGGTCGTCTTCGCGAAGGGCTACGGGTACGCCGACCTGGCCGCCGGCCGTCCGATGACGACCGCGACCGTCGGGCCCACCGGCTCCGACGCGAAGCCCTACACCGCCACTGCGGTGCTTCAGCTGGTCGACCGAGGCCTGATCGGCCTCGACGAGCCGATCGCGGACCACCTCGGCGGCCTGCGTGTGGCCAACCCCCATGGGCGGCGCGAGATAGCGCTGCGGGACCTGCTGACCCATCGCAGCGGCCTGGGCACGGATCTCGGCTTCTGCGACCGCGCGTTGCCGTTGCCGTTGGGGGACCTGCTGAAGAAGGTCTTCGAAGAAGGGCGGACCGATGCCTACCACGGCGGATTCCTGCCGCTGTGGGCCACACCGGTCGGAGCGCACTACCAGTACAGCAACGTGGGCATCGCCCTGGTCGGGTACCTCGTCGAGCGGCTCAACCCGGACGGCGTCCCCTTTCCCGAGTGGCTGCGCCGGAATCTGTTCGCGCCGCTGGACATGACGTCGACCTGCTTCCCGCCGGCCCAGCACCCCGACCACGTCCCGGCCGACCTGCTCGCGCGCCGCTCGACCGGCTACGCCACGCTCGACGGCTTCCAGTTCCGGCTGCCGCAGATCCACGCCGGCCTCTACCCGGCCGGGACCGCGCTGACCACGCCGTCCGACCACGCGCGCTTCCTGCTGGCGACGGCCGGCGGCGGCCGGCTCGGCGACGTCAGGATTCTGCGACCCGAGACGGCGGCGGCGATGGTGACGCCCCAGGCCGGCCGCGGCCCCGACCCGGACAGCGCGGTCGGGCTGGTCTGGAACGTCTTCCAGTACGGCAGTCCCGGCTACCACGTCGGCCACGGCGGCGAGTACATGTGGGGCTGGAACCAGGTCTCCCGCATCTGGCCCGACCGGCGGATCGCGGTGACCGCGTCGGTCAACCAGTGGGACCTCGGCGACCAGGGCTCGTCCGAACGTCCCAGCCACCTCGCGGGGCGGCTGGTGTTGGACGTCGTCAGCGCGTGGGTCGAGGGGAAGGACCCGCGGCCCCTGCGCGGTCCGGCCGCCGCGCGGAGCTACGTGGCCGGGCTGATCGTCGGCGATCGCCTCACGTCCCGGCTCGGTATCAGCACCGCGCTGACGGATCGCGACGTGGACGCCGTCGTCGCCGACAGCGTGGTGGCCGAGGGCACGCCGTGGGATCCGGACGCGTTCGGCGCGGCGGTGCGGGACGTGGCCGCGACCGACGGCACGCTGCCGTCCCTGCTGGCACTCACCCGGCAGCAGATGCCCAAGCATCATCTGGCACTGGTGCGGCGCCAACTCGGTGTTCCGTTCCTCGGTGCGATGCTGGGCAGTGACTAGCCTGGCCCGATGGACAGTCTTGCCACGAAGGTCGACGATCTCCTCGCCGCGGGTATCGAGCAGCGGGTCTTCCCCGGCGCGGTGTGGGCCGTCGGCGGCCCGGACGGGGTGCTTGAGCAGGGCGCGGCAGGGCTGTTGGATCCGGATGATCCGAGCCTGCCGATGCGGGCGGACACGCTGTTCGACCTCGCCAGCCTCACGAAGATCATCGCGGTGTGGTCGACCGTCGGCATGCTCTGGGAGCAGGCGCGACTCGACCTCGACGACCCGCTGGCCAAGCACCTCCCGGACTCGGTCGGCTTCCCTTTGGGAGCCGTCACGATCCGTCAGTTCCTGACGCACACGTCCGGGGTCCCGCTGCGGGCGAATCTGCGCGCCTCATACGGGACCGACTCCGAGGCGGTGCGGCTCGGCGTACTGCGCGAGGCGATGCGCCGGCCGGCCGGCGAGGCCGTCGAGTACACCGACCGGTCGGCGCTGATCCTGGGCTTCCTCGCCGAGCAGCTGACGGACCGGCGCCTGGACGACGTCGCACGCGACGAGATCTGGACGCCGCTGGCGATGTCGGCGACGCGCTACGGCCCGCTCCCGGCAGACCTCGCCGGACAGTGCGCGCCGACCGAGTTCGACGAGGAGGCCGGCGCGCACGTGCGCGGGTTCGTGCACGACTACTCGGGGCGGCTGCTGGGTGTCTGCGGGATCTCCGGGACGTTCTCGAACGCGCCGGATCTGAGTCGCTTCCTGCGATACGTGCTGAATCCGACGGCACCGGCGGACTCGGCGGCATCGGCGACACCATCGGCGCCTGTGGGCTTCGGCCGGCGCTGGATCGGCGAATCCCTCCGCCTGCACACCGGCGACCTGCATCCCGCACGCGGACTGTTCTGGGTCGCCGCCGACCAGGACATCTGGTACCACTACGGCTTCACCGGCACCGGAATGTGGGTGTCGCCGACGCGCGATCGGTGGGCCCTGCTGCTCACGAACAAGCTCTACTACAGCCGGGACCGCGGCCCGATGGCCGAGGTACGCAACGCGTTCCGGCGGATCGTGTTCGCAGAGGGCTGATCAGCGGGCATCACGCGAGCCCGAGCAGCGCCCCGCCCTGCCCGCCGACCTCCGTCGTCTCCGTCACGAACGTCTCCTCGACCCCGAGGATGTACGGCATCAGTTCGGCGAGCAGCGGCGCGAGGTGTTCCCCGTCGCGTACGCCGCCGATCTGGTCGGAGTCGGGCGCCCACTCGATGCGCAGGACGTAGGTGTCGGGAGTGGAGATCGAGCGCGACAGCTCGTAGGTGAGGCACTGCTGGTTGTGGCGCAGCCGGTCGGTGAGGCCTGCGAAGGCGCCTTCGAAGACCTGCGCGTCGTTCGGTGGGATGTGGATGCGGACGGTCTCTATGTACATGTACTGATTCCCTGCCCGAGTGCGGTGGCGGCCCTCGCGCTCCGGACCGGGCGCGGGGCCGCCGACGGCTCTTCGATCAAGCCTACAGAGGACGCACGTTGTAGTTCGCGGCGAAGAGGTTCGCCGGGTCGTACTGGCGCTTGACGGCCGCGAGGCGCTTGTACGTGTCGGCCGGGTAGGCGGCGGCCACGTCCGTGTCGTCGGCTGCGGAGTTGAAGTTCGGGTACGTGCCGCTGACGTGCGGGGCCAGCCGTTCCCAGACCGCGTCCAGGGCCGGCAGGGCGGCCTGGACCACCGGGGCCGGGCCGATCACGGCGGTGCCGATCATCAGCTCCGCGCGCCGGTGCGCGAACGCCGTCGCGTCCTCGGCCACTCGGGCGAGTGCGCCGCCGACGCTGCGCGCGGTGATGAACGGCGCGCCCTCGGCCGCCCCGACCTCGGTGAGGATCCGCAGCGCGGCGTCGGCGCCGGCGCGTTCGACGAAGGCGTTGGCGGTGTGGAAGGTGATGCCCGGCGGCGGGGTCTGGGCGTTTTCCAGCGTGTCCGCATAGGGCTTGAGGACGACGTTGTCCCCGGTCACCGTGCCCAGCCGCCGGATCGGGTCGATCGCGGCGTCGGCGTCCTCGGCGGAGTCCCCGTCGAAGGCCACGAAGATCTCGACCGGCGCCTCGGGCCCGCCGGCGAAAGGGTTGGCGAAGGCGGCGATGGTGGTCAGGGACTCGGGTGCGCCGCGCATGTACTCGGCCCAGCCGTGGAGCACCTGTGGGGCCTGCGCGGCCGGGAACGCGATGCGGCCGTGGAACACGTCGGTCGTCGGATGCGCGGCGAACTCGAAGGCGGTCACGATCCCGAAGTTCCCGCCGCCGCCCCGGAGGGCCCAGAACAGCTCGGGGTTCTCGTCCTCGTCGGCGGTGAGCACCTGCCCGTCGGCCGTCACCACCTCGGCCCGCACCAGGCTGTCCAACGCCAGGCCGTACTTGCGCACCTTCCAGCCGATCCCGCCGGCCAGCGTCAGCCCGCCGACCCCGACGCCCTTGGTGTCGCCCGAGGAGATCGCCAGCCGGTGCGGCGCCAGCGCCTCGGCCACCTGCCCCCACGTCGCGCCGCCGCCGATGCGGACCACGTGCCAGCCGCCGTCGACGACCTCCACGCCGCTGAGCATGCCCAGGTCGATGACGACGCCGCCGTCGTTGGTCCCGAAGCCCGAGAACGAGTGGCCGCCGCCGCGCACGGCCAGCGGGAGCCCGGCCGCCGCGGCGTACTTGACGGCCGCCTGCACACCACCGACGCTGCTCGGCCGGAGGATGACGGCCGGCGCGCCGGCGGCCATGATCGCGCCGGAGTGGGCGGCGTACTCGGGGTGTCCGGGCTCGATGATGTCGCCGCTGAAGTCACGGCTGAGGGTTTCCAGGGTCGCGGTCATGGCGGATCCTCCTGCGTCTCGCTGTTCGTCTCTGTGGGGTCGAACAGGAGATGCCGGAGGTCGACGGGTTGTGACAGCAGGGGAGTGTGACGTGGGTCACGCAACCGTGGCCGATCGCGCAGCCGTCAGTCGAGCTCGATGTTGAAGTCCCACACCGCGACCACATGCCCGTCCTCGCGCAGCGTGATCTGCGCCGCGCCGGACGAGAACGTGCCGCGCATGACGAGGTCCGCGGTGCCGCCGGCGGTCGCGGCGGCCTGCGCCGGGCCGACCGGGGTGAGGGCGATGTCGGTGCCGTGGTCGTCGCGGGAGGACAGGTCGGCGGCAGTGACCTTCATCGTGCCGGTCTTCGTCGCCACTCGCAGAGTGATGGTGCCGGGCACCTGGGTCGGCATCGTGGCCGGAAGCGGTGTCGGCAGGTCCTCCGTCGGGCCGAGCGCGGTGATCACGCCGGTGCCGGAGGGCAGAGTCACCGCCACCGGTGAGCCGACGGCGACCAGTTGCGGGTGCGCCTCGTCGGCGGACGGCGTCGGCTGTGTCTTCGGCGCGCTGGGGATCGGGACGGCGCCGAGCTTGTTGACGACGTCCGCGGCCGACTGGTCGGACGAGCTCTTGGAACTCGCGCAGCCCGCCGCCAGCGCGGCGAGCGGGACAGCGGCGAGAGCGATGGCCGAAACGGTGGCGAGGCGGCGGACGCCGGACCGGCCGGGGAGGCCGGTCCGGCGCGAGGCCGCGGAGTGCGGTGTCTGTGTCTTCACAGGGTTCCTCAGTGGGCGTACACGCTGTCGGCGGGGATCTCCGGGCGTCCGACATCGGTCACGCCGGCGACCGCCGGATACGTGATCGATCCCGACGGGGCCGGGGGCAGCGCGTGGCCGGAGGGGTTGTTGTACACGTCCCCGCCGAAGGGCCGCAGCCCGTCGGCCGCCGCGTAGCCGAGGTGCCCCTTGCCGTCGGTCCCGCCGTGTTTGACGCCGAACAGGTCCTCCATGCTGCGCAGCCAGCTGTAGTGGTTGTACGGCTGCGCGCTCACCGACCCCGGCTTGATGTAGCGCGAGATCATCACCGCGCCGGTGATCCCGCCGCCGGGTGTGGTGTCTTGTCCGAAGGCTTGGTCGCCGGGCTGCGCGGTGTTCGGTCCGGGCAGCTCGTTGCAGCACGCCACCACCGACTGCGCGGTGTCGGTCGGGGTGTTCAGGCCCGAGTCCGGCGGGTTGCCGGTGTAGTCGCCGATGGAGTTCCCGTACATCTTGTAGGGCGGGAACGCCTCGTCGAAGACGATCTGGATCAGGCCGTCCTTCTGGAACGCGGGGGAGGCCATGATCTCCGGGACGACCTTCTCCAGGAACAGATCCGAGGCGTACAGGCCGCCCTGGTGGTTGTTCGGGTCGCCGGACAGGTTGTCGCCCTTGCAGGTGGCGTCGTGCGCGTCCGAGCAGTTGTCGGGGGTGATCCAGTTGAAGGCCGGGGTCGTCTTGATGGACTTCAGGTCCTGCGCCAGGCTGTTCTCGGCCGGGTGGCCGGGGGCCGCGGCCAGGCCGTTCAGCGGCACGACGTTCTTGCAGTCGTTCGGATTGTCGCTCACGGCGTGGAAGAACGCCGCCGGGTTGTGCTTCGGCACGTACTGGTCGTCCGGGGTCGCGCTGCCCGGATCCGGGACGCCGGCGCCCGACGGGTCGCCCGGCACGCCGCAGGCGTAGGCGTCCTCGCGGCTCGGCGTGTTGCCCATGTCCTGCGCGTAGAGCTTCCACGGCACGTGCTTGTCGTCGAGCTGGTTGAACAGCGTCTTGACGGAGGACGGGTACACACAACCGGAACTGGCGTTGACCTGACCGTCCGCGGCCGGGGTGCCCGGTGAGACGTTCTTGTAGGTCGGGCAGTCGCTCTGGTTGTCCGGCGCCGGCGCCTGGCCGGCGATGAGGCTGAGGTAGTTGTCCAGGCTGTAGTGCCCGGTGCCGTAGTACTGCGTCAGCAACTCGCCGTAGGAGGGCAATGTCTTCCACAAGTAGCTGTTCTGGTTGAGCCCGGAGAAGGTCGCCTCGTAGGACTTGTTCTCCAGGATGATCGTCCAGACGTGGCCGATCCTCGGCGTCCGGCCGTGCTCGGAGTCGGCCTGCGCGGTGCCGCCGGCGGTGACGACCATCGCCGCGGTGGCGCCGAGTGCCAGAAGCCCGGCCGCGACCTGCTTCTTCCTGCGGAACAGCGGTCGCGGGCTTCGCCCGGGAAGTCTCATGCGGTCTCCTCGAAGTGGCTGGAGGGTTGCCAAAAGGTGAACAACGCGTAGCGGATGATATTCGAGCCCTGCCGAAGGCGGTAGCCCAAACGTGCGAATCGGGTGATTCCTCGACATCTTCGAGGCTCGCCGCGTTATGCTCCGTCGTGTCGGATTAAGGACGCTGAAAGGCGTGGGCACGCGTTGGGTAGTCCTTTGACACGATGGGTCCGGACAGGCGGCGTGGCCGCGCGCCGTCCGGCCGATGCCGGGCGCGCGGTTCTGCTGTTCGTGCTGCCCGGGATCTGGGTCGCCGTCGTGCTCGTGCTCCAGATCCTGCTCCCGGCCCGGATCCAGCTCGCGCCCCTTCTTGCCGCGGCCCCGGCGATCGCCTGCGCGGGCACCGGACGGCGGCAGTGCGTGTGGATGGCGGGCCTGTGCGCGTTCGTCGCGTTGTTGCCGGGTGCTCCGGGCAACGGCTCCGGCGGCGAGGTACAGCGGATCGGGACGTTCGCGGCGATCCTGTCCGTGGTCGCCACCAGCTATGTGATCGCCGTGCGCCGGCAGCGCACGCTCGGTGAGCTGACCCAGGTGCGGGCCGTCGCCGAGGTGGCGCAGCGGGTGCTGCTGCGGCCGCCGCGGCCCGAGATCGGCGGCGTGCTGGTCGCCGCGCGCAGCGCCTCGGCCTCGGCGGGTGCCTCGGTCGGCGGCGACTTCTACGACATCGTGGACACGCCCTACGGCGTGCGCGCGATCATCGGGGACGTGCGCGGGAGCGGCCTCGGCGCGGTCGAGGTGGCGGCGGTGCTGCTCGGTTCCTTCCGCGAGGCCGCCTACGACGAACCGGACCTGCGGGATCTGGTGCGGCGCCTGGAGATCAGCCTGCGCCGCTACCTCGGGGACGCGGACGCCGCCGCGGCGCACGTGCCGCTCGCCGACGGCGCGCGGCTGTGGGAGACCTCGAACTCGCTCGCGGTGGCGCCGCCCCGGACCGCGGTGGACGTGCGCGAGGAGTTCGCCAGCGTCGCGGTCGTGTCGATCCGGCCGGACGGCTGGCTGGAGCACGTCACCTGCGGCCACGCGCCGCCGCTGATGGTGCGCTGCGGCGCGGTGTCGACGGTGCAGGGCCAGTCGGTCGGGCTGCCGCTGGGGCTGAGCACCCTGGCGCCCGGGCTGGACGGCCGGGCGCGGTTGGTGGTGACGCCGTTCGACAGCGGGGATTCGCTGCTGCTGTACACCGACGGCGTGACGGACTCCGGCGGCCCGGACGCGGAGCCGCTGCCGCTGGCGGCGTTCCTGGAGGATCTGGCGGACGCCGCGCCGGACTATGTGTTGTCGGCCATCGAGGCCGAGGTGACGGTGCGGGCGCGCGGGGCGCGGGCCCGGGATCTGGCGATGCTGTTGGTGCACCGGCCCTGAAGCCCTGAAGCCCTGAAGCCCTGAAGCCCTGAAGCCCTGAAGCCCTTAGAGCCCTTAAGCCCTTAGAACTCTTAGAGCCCTTGAGGATCTTGAGGATCAGCCCTCGACCGGCAGCGTCGAGTGCGCCGGGGCGCGCAGCCCGTCGAGGAACAACTGGAGATACCGCCGGGAACTGCGCCGCACCGTGACCAGGTCCGGCAGCGGCCGGGTGAGCTGGGCGACGGCCACGATGATGTCGGCCAGATCCACGTCCGCGCGCAGCACGCCGGCCCGCCGGGCCCGCGCCAGGATGGTCTCGACCAGGCCGTTCAGTCGTCCCTCCAACGCCTTGACCTCCGGATCGCCGGGATCGTAGGCGCCGTCGAGCATCACGCACATCGCGCCTATGCGCTCGTCGGCGGCGGCCAGGACGAAGCGCGTCAGCGCGTCGAACGGGTCGTCGCCCTGGGCCAGCGCGGACTCGGCGCGGTCGCCGGTCCGCTTGAGCACGCTGCGGACCACGGCCAGCACCAGCGCGTCGCGGTCGGGGAAGTGCCGGTAGACGGTGGCGTTGCCGATGCCGGCGCGGCGGGCCACCTCGTCGATCGGGGCCTGCCGGCCGATCTCGGTGAACAGGTCACGGGCCGCGGAGACGATGCGTTCGCGGTTGCGCAGGGCGTCGACCCGGGGGGCTCGGGTGCGCTGCGGGCGGCGGTTCGCGGTGGCCACGACGTCCACGGTTCCTCCTGGGCGGTCGGGCGGGATGCGGGCCGCACCATCCTAACCTTTAGAAATGCCCTGATTTCGGGCGTTCGACGGGCTTTCCGGTGAACGGTGGAGGCCGCCGCGCACGAGACACGGAGGGGGTGCGTACTCGGGCGCGACGGCCGTTTTCCAAGGATCTACCTGCGGAGGGATCCTCGTGGGGGACCAGGTCCCCTGTGCAGGGTAACGCATCTTCCGGGGAAATGTTCCCCGGAAAATAACGATACTTAGCGTTGCTTATTATATGGCGCCGTCCGGCCCCGTTGGATACCGGCGGGGGTATAGCAGATACCCGGCGGGGTATAGTGACGTGTACGGATCCCCAGGGAAGGAGTGCCGGGATGCAGGTCGAGACCGAGACCGTCACCGAGGTGACCAAGCGGCTGCGCCGCGCCGAGGGGCAGATCCGCGGCGTCATCGCCATGCTGGAGTCGGGGCGGGACTGCGCCGAGATCGTGACGCAGCTGGCCGCGGTGTCCCGGGCGCTGGACCGCGCCGGGTTCAAGGTGATCGCCGGCGGGCTTCAGCAGTGCCTGGAGTCCGACGACGCCGAGGAACGCGCAGCGAGCGTGGCGCAGATGGAGAAGCTGTTCCTCTCGCTGGCCTGAGTGCCACGGCGCCACCAGCACTACAGCGTTACGGCAATGCAGCACCGCAGCACCGCAGCACCACAGCACCACAGCACCACAGCAAGGAAGGCAGCATCATGAGCTACGGAACAGCCGTCACCGTCGACCGTCCCTACGCCGACGTCGTCGAGCAAGTCCGCGAAGCCCTGCGCGAGCAGGGGTTCGGCATCCTGACCGAGATCGATGTGCAGGCCACGATGCGCGAGAAGCTCAACGAGGAGACCGGCCCCCATCTGATCCTCGGCGCGTGCAACCCGCCGCTGGCGTACCGCGCGCTGGCCGCGGAGCCGTCGATCGGCCTGCTGCTGCCGTGCAACGTCGTGGTCCGCGAGGACGGCGACCGGACTCTCGTCGAAGCGCTGGATCCGGACATCATGGTGCGGGTCACCGGGAATCCGGCGCTGGAACACGTGGCCGCGGAGGCGAAAGCGCGGCTCGCCGCGGCGTTGGCGGCCGTTGCCGAAGCCTGACAATCCGGGAAACGACCATCGCGCCGAGGCGCCGATCCCCGTAGGCTCAGTGCGTGACCGAGCCAGGACGGGTGATCGGGGGACGCTACCGACTGGTGGATCGGTTGGGTTCCGGAGCGTTCGGACAAGTGTGGCGGGCCTACGACATGCACCTCGGGGTGGACGTCGCCGTCAAGCAGGTCCTGCTGCCGATGGAGGGCAAGGGCCCCCAGGCCGCCGAGCGCGTCGCGCGCGCGGCCCGGGAGGCGCGCAACACCGCGCGGCTGCGGGACTGCCCCAACATCGTGACGGTGCACGACGTGCACATCGAGAACGGCGCGCCGTGGATCGTCATGCAGCTGGTCAAGGGCGAGAGCCTGGCCGAGCGGCTGGCGCACCGCGGGCCGCTCACCGAGAACAACGCCGTCGCGCTCGCGCGCGACCTGTTGCGCGCGCTGGCCGCGGCGCACGCGGCCGGGATCGTGCACCGGGACGTGAAGCCGGGCAACGTCCTGCTGGCCGGCGACGGGACCGCGCTGCTCGCGGACTTCGGCATCGCCGTCCGCTTCGACGACGCGCGGGTCACGCGCACCGGGACCTTCATCGGCTCGCCCGGGTACGTCGCCCCCGAGCGCGTGATCTCCCAGGACGCCGGAGCCATCGGCGACCTGTTCTCCCTCGGGGCCACGCTTTATGAGGCGGTGGAAGGGCTTCCCGCCTTCCGTGCCGACATCATCGGCTCCGTGGTCGCCGGGCAGCCGGCGCCGATGCGCCGCGGCGGCCGGCTGACCGCGCTGATCACCCGGCTGCTGGACAAGGATCCGGCGACCCGGCCCGATGTGGCCGCCGCGTTCGCGCTGGTCGGCGACTGGACGCCGCCGCCGACCGTCGAGGCGCCCGGGTCGGCGGCGCGGCCGCCGGCGCAGGACGTCCAGCTCGGCGTCGAGTGGGTCGAGCACTTCGCGTTCGTCAACGAGCGGCTGCGCAACGACGACGTCGCGGCCGGCCGCGGCGCCCGGACGTCCAACGCGACCGAGGCGCTCGGCAGCATCCGGACCGAGATCGGCGTCGACCAGAACGAGTACCTGGCGGCCGGCGGTCGCGAGGTGCACGCGATCGTGTCGGTCAGCACCGCCGACTCCGGGAGCGCGGCTCCCACCCGTGCCATCGCGGCCGCCTCGGCGCGGCGTGCCGATCGCAGCTACGGCGCCAAGCCCGCGCCGGTGGCCAGCACCGACGGCCCGCCGTCCGTGGTCTTCATCGCCGACTGCTCGCGGTCGCTGGCCGAGCCGGGACGGCTGGAGGGCGTCAAGGCCGCGCTGCACGCCGGGATCGACGGCCTGCCCGAGGGCGCGCGGTTCGCGGTGATCGCCGGCCGCGCGGACAGCCAGGCCGTCTATCCCGAGGACGGCGGCACCGAGCCGGTGACGAAGGCGTCGCGCGCCGCGGCGAAGGCGGCGGTGGACCGGCTGACGGCCTACGGAGGGCGCGAGATCGGGCTGTGGCTCAGCCGCGCGGCCCGGATGTTCGCGCTCGGATCCGGGCCGGTGCGGCACGCGATCATCATCGTCAACGGCCGCGACGAGGGCCTGCACCCCTCGCGCCTGGCGATGACCGCACGCGCCTGCACCGGGCTGTTCACAGCCGACTGTCTGGGCCTGGGCGACGACTGGGACGTGCACGAGATGCGCCTGGTCTCCGAGCAGCTGTCCGGGACGGTCGCGCTGGTCGCCGAGCCCGCGGCGCTGCCGCAGGCGGTGCGCGAGGCGACGGTCGGCGCGGCGGCGAAGCGCGTCGCGGACGTCGAACTCAGCGTGTGGACGCCGAGCGGCGCGGTGATCCGGTACGTGAAGCAGGTCGATCCGGTCCTGCGGGACCTGACGGACAACCGGATCGCCGGCGACGCGGTCCGCACGGTCGGCTTCCCGACCGGCGCGTGGGGCCCGGAGACGCGGACGTTCCACATCTGCGTCGAGGTGGCCCCGGGCGAACTCGGCCAGGAGAAGCTGGCGGCGCGCGTACAGCTCACGGCGCGCGGGCCGGAGGCCGTGGAGGTGCTCGGCGAGGGCAAGATCCGCGCGGTCTGGGTCGACGACGAGACGCTGGTGATGCGCGTCGTGTCGAAGGTCGGCCCCTACGCCGGGCAGGCTGAGGCCGAGGTCTGGGTCGACCCCGAGATCGGCGACCTGGAACGGGAACTGGCCGGCCTGGCCGACGAACTGTCGCAGGCCGAGGCCGAACTCGCCGAGGTCCGCAACCTGCTCGCGGTCTTCGGCCGGGCCCACGCGCGCATGTTCGCGCCGCTGCTGGCCGAACTCGACGAGATCGAGGCCCGCATCGCCGAGGTCCACGCGGCCCGCAGCGGCCGCGCGGACGACCAGCGCGACGCCGAGACCGCGCGCGAGCGCGCCCAGCAGTCGGCACGCCAGGCGGACGAGGAGAAGGTCCGCGCCACCCGCGCCGAACCGCCCCGCCCGGCCCCGACCGGCGAGGCCAAGCGCATGTACCGCAAACTGGCCCGCCGCTGCCACCCCGACCTGGCCGACGACGAGTCCGACCGCCAGCGCCGCGAGGTGTTCATGGCGCGCGTGAACGACGCCTACACCCGCGGCGACATCGGCCTGCTGGCCCAGCTCTCGCGCGAGTGGGACGCGGAGGGCCCGGACAGCGCCGGCACCAAGCCGCCGAAGGACCCGGGCGAGCGCCGGAAGCTGAAGGAGCACCTGCAGCAGGCACTGTCCTCGGTCCACAACCGACTGGACCGCATCCGCGAGGAACTGTCGGCGGCCCGCGAGTCGGAGCTCGGCCGGATCGTGTTCGCGCCGGGACAGGACGCCGGGATGCCGGCCGCGATGCGGCGGCTGGACTCGATGGCGGACAAGCTCAAGGCACTGGTCGACGAGCGGCGGCGGATGCTGGAGGGGCTCCTGGACGCCGCGGCTGAAGCGGCGGCCGCGAGCGCCGCCGCGGATGCCGGAGTGGGGGACGAGAGCAGGCGGTGAGCGGCGGGCGATGAGCGTGGGGGGCGGCGCGGCGGAGGGCGGCTTGCCGGGCTCAGGGGACTCGGCGGGCTCGGAGTCGGTGGCTGCGGAGGGCGGCTTGCCGGGCTCAGAGTCGGTGGCTGCGGAAGGCGGCTCGGAGCCGGACTCGGGGCAGAGCGGCTCGCCGGGCTCAGCGGGCTCAGCGGACTTGGAGCCGGCGGCTGCCGGGGTGCCGGAATCGCGGCCTGCGGCGTCCGAGGTCGAGGCGTTCGGCGCATCAGCGCTCGCGGACACCGGCGACTCCCCGCTGGCGCGCCGCCTGTCCGAGCTCGGTCTCCACGACGGCCCGCGCGTGGTCTGGCGCCGCCCCTTGGCTCCCCGACTCCGCATCCGGGTGCGCGAGGACGACGCGCTCCTGGTGTCCATGCCCGACGACGCCACTCCCGTCGCCGTCATCGATCCGGCCACCGGTGCCGACAGCCCGCCGCCGGCCGAGTGTTCATGGCCGGCACCTGTGGGCCGCCTGCACTCTGTCCGTCTCGACCCGCGAAGCGGCTACGTCATCGCCGGCGGCTGGAACGAGGACGGCCGCTACACCGTCACGGCGGTGGATCCGGGCAGCGGCGCGGTCGTCTGGCAGAACGTGCCCTTCGCGCACGGCGTTCAGAGCGGGAGCGGCTGGCGCTCCTGGCTCGCCGACGACCATCCCGACGCCGAGGCCCTCGTCACCTACCAGTTCATCCGCGGCGACGAGCCCACGTGGCAGTACTCCGATCCGTTCACCGGCAGCCAGGTGTGGACGGTCGAGTGGTGGATGCACGATCCGACTCCGCCGGTGGACGATCCCCGGGACGTCATGATCGGGCTGTGGTCCGGAGCGTCGCGTCTGGGCCCTCAGGGCATAACCGGATTGCGTGCTGAGGACGGCGCACATCTCTGGTACATCGAGTGCGATTCAGGTCGCTGGCAAAGGTACAAAAAGCCCCAGCACCCCCTCTACGCCGGTAAGTCCGACCACTGCGTCGTCCTGGCCGAACTCGTCTCCGGGACGGTCGATCTCCCGACCTGCCCCTGCGGCCGCAGCCCGGACGACCGCTTGGAGACCTATTGCGAGGAGTGCGGCGGGAATTTCACCTACGCGGCCCTCGTCCACGTCTTCGACCGCGCGACGGGCAGGCTGCTGTTCCACCGCGAGTGGCCCGATCCCGACGCCCCCGCCACCGCCGTGGCCGACGTCGTCGACATCCGTTCCGACGTCCTCCTCACCCGCGAGGGCTCCTTCGTGCGCGGCCACTCGCTGCCCGAGGGCCGGCAGCTCTGGTCCGTCGTGCCCCCGATCGCGACCACCTTCGACGCGAGCGGTCGTCATCCCGGCAGCCGCTGGGCCTGGCTCCGCCCCTCGGGGCCGGATGCCGGATCCGTCGCGCCGAGCGGCCTTTTCCTGCACGCGCCCACCGGCAGAACCCTCAACGTGCCGGGCGCCTTCCACCACACCGCGGACGACCACGTCATCACCCGCGACGGCGGGGACCTGATGTGTTGGGCGCTCCCGGCACGTTAGTGGAGCGGCGGTTGCGGTTAATCAGAGAGCAGAGATTTATCAGAGAGCAGAGTCGGTGGGTAAGATCCGCGCCGAGCGATCAACAACGGAATGGGGAGGCGACATGTCCGAGGCGGGTTGGAGTTCGCCGGAAGTGGACACCGAAGTCGCCACTCCGGCGCGGATGTACGACTATTATTTGGGCGGAAAGGACAATTTCGCCGCCGACCGCGAGGCCGCCGAGAAGGTCCTGAAGAACATGCCCAAGGTGCGGGCCTTCGCGCGGGCGAACCGGGCGTTCCTCGGGCGTGCGGTGCGGGGGATGGCGGCGGAGGGTGTGTCGCAGTTCCTTGACATCGGGATAGGGCTGCCCGGTCCCGGCGGGACCGTCGCGAGCGCGTTGGCCGCGCGGCCGGACGCGCGCATCGTCGGTGTCGACAACGACCCGATCGTCCTGGCGCACGCCCGGGCCCGGCCGGCGGACTCCGGAAACGGCGCGGCGGCGATCGTCGCCGGGGATCTGCGCGATCCAGCCTCGATACTGGCCGATCCGCAGGTGCGCGGGAAGCTCGACTTCGAGCGGCCGATCGGGGTGATGCTGATCGCGGTGCTGCACTTCGTCGGCGACGACGAGGATCCGTACGGCGTCGTCAAGACCCTGATGGAGGCGGTGGCGCCCGGGAGCTTCCTGGCGCTGACGCACGTCACCGGCGACTTCGACCAGGAACGCCTCGCGGTGTCGGCGCAGGCCTACGAGAAGTCGACGGCGAAGCTCACGGTCCGCAGCGCCAAGGAGACCGGCGCGTTCTTCGACGGTCTGGACCTGCTCGACCCCGGTGTGGTGCTGTTGCCGCGCTGGCGGCCGGACGGCTCGGTGCCCAGGGACGCCGACGACATCTGGATGTACGGGGCGCTGGGACGCAAGGAGTAGTTACCGGCCAGTTGCCTGCGGGCTCCGGTTTGACCAAGGTGGAGTCGTCCACCTCGGAACGGAGCCAGCATGACCCAACCCGCCACGGCGGCCGCGGACGCAGCCGAGCTGCTGCGCGGGCTGCATGACGTCCTGCCCGGCCTGCGCGACCTCTACAAGGACCTCCACGCGCACCCCGAACTCTCCTTCCAGGAGACCCGGACCGCGGGCATCGTCGCGCAGCGCCTGCGCGCCGCCGGCTGGGACGTCACCGAGGGTCTCGGCGGGCCGGAAGGCGTCCCGGGCACCGGTGTCGTCGCCGTTCTGCGCGGTGGCCTGAACGATGGTCCGAACGGTGGGCCGAACGGCGCAGCGGAGGGCCCGGTGATCCTCCTGCGCGCCGACATGGACGCCCTCCCGGTCCGCGAGGAGACCGGCCTGCCCTACGCCTCGGAGGCCACCGCCACCGAGCCGGACGGCACCGAGGTCCCGGTGATGCACGCCTGTGGCCACGACGTCCACGTCACCTGTCTGCTCGGCGCCACCGAGCTGCTGGCCACGAATCGCGCGGCGTGGGGCGGCACCGTAGTGGCCGTCTTCCAGCCGGCCGAGGAGGTCGGCGGCGCGCCGAGGATGACTGAGGACGGCTTCCTGTCCCGCTTCCCGCGGCCCGAGGTCTGTCTGGGCCAGCACGTAGGTCCGGCTCCGGCCGGGCTGGTCGGCACGCGTCCGGGCCCGGTGATGAGTGCCTGCGACACCTTGCGGGTGAAGGTGTTCGGCCGGGGCGGCCACGGCTCGATGCCGGAGACGACCATCGACCCGGTGGTCATCGCCGCCGCGATCGTCATGCGGCTGCAGACGATCGTCTCGCGCGAGATCGCGGCGAGCCGGTCGGCGGTGGTGACCGTCGGCTCGCTGCACGCCGGGACGCGGGCCAACGTCATCGCCGACGAGGCCGAGCTCGGCATCACCGTGCGCACCACCACACCGGCGGTGCGGGACAAGGTGCTGGCCGCGATCACGCGCGTGGTGAACGCTGAGGCCGCCGCGTCCGGGGCGCCGCGGATGCCGGAGATCACGCCGCTGGACGAGCTGCCGCTGCTGGTGAACGACCAGGCCGCGACCGACGTCGTGCTCGGGGCGTTCCGCGAGCTGCTCGGCCCGGACCGGGTGTTCGTGCTGCCGTCCACGCTCACCGGCAGCGAGGACTTCGGGCACTTCGGTACGGTGCTCGGCGTCCCGTCGGTGTTCTGGCATTTCGGCGGACTGGACCTCGCCGACTTCACCGAACAGGACATCCTCTCCCTGCTGGAGGACGGCATTCCGGCCACCCTGCCCAGCAACCACTCCCCGAAGTTCGCCCCCGCCGTCGATCCGACGCTGGAGGTCGGGGTGCGGCTGATGCTCGCCGCCGCGTCCGCGTGGCTGGCGGGCACGGCGGCGGGAGGTTCGGTGTTGGATACAGAATAGACGTTGGAAAAGGGGAGTCCTGGAAGGGAGCGCTTGATGGGTGTCGGTGGCTGGCTCCGCAAGAGCACAGACCGCTTCTTGAGCCGGTTCGAGGACCCGCTGGAGCAGTTCGAGCTGGCCCGGCGTCGGCAGCTGGACCTCCAGACCGACCTGGAGCACCGGCTGCTGCTGGTGCAGCCCGGCTCGAAGGAGGAGGCGAACCTCCTGAAGGCCAAGGCCGAACTGGAGGGCCGGATCTCCGAGTTCCAGGGGATCATCGTGCGGCTGAAGGCTTCGCAGTCCGCCGGGGCTTCGTCGTCGGCGGCGGACAAGCTGGAGGAGGAGATGGCGCGGCTGGCCGAGGACGCGAAGCGCTGG
Organism: Catenulispora sp. MAP12-49; assembly: GCF_041262705.1. Classification (NCBI taxonomy): domain Bacteria; kingdom Bacillati; phylum Actinomycetota; class Actinomycetes; order Catenulisporales; family Catenulisporaceae; genus Catenulispora; species Catenulispora sp. MAP12-49. Next base: position 177,003 of record NZ_JBGCCP010000015.1, read on the forward strand.
GGCTGACACGCCGCCGGTATTCTTTGTCGCACGGTCGTCCTCATCAATGCTCTGTGGTGTTACGGTGCCACGCATGCAGGCATCAGCACCCTCTTCGGAATCGGCACGCTCTTCGGAATCGGCACAGATCGGCGTCACCGGACTGGCCGTCATGGGCCGCAACCTGGCGCGCAACTTCGCCCGTCACGGTTACACCGTCGCACTTCACAACCGCACCGCCGCTCGGACCCACGCCCTCGTCGAGGAGTTCGGGAGCGAGGGCACGTTCGTCCCGACCGAGACCGCCGAGGAGTTCGTCGCGGCGCTCGAGAAACCCCGCCGCCTGATGATCATGGTCAAGGCCGGCGAGCCCACCGACGCGGTCATCGAGGAGTTCGCCCCGCTGCTGGAGCCCGGCGACATGATCATCGACGGCGGCAACGCGCACTTCGCGGACACCCGGCGCCGGGAGAAGGCGCTGCGCGAGCGCGGCATCCACTTCGTCGGCTCCGGCGTGTCCGGCGGCGAGGAGGGCGCGCTGCACGGCCCGTCGATCATGCCCGGCGGCTCCGCGGAGTCCTACGCCGTGCTCGGGCCGATGCTGGAGGCGATCAGCGCCAAGGTGGACGGCGAGCCGTGCTGCACGCACATCGGCACCGACGGCGCCGGGCACTTCGTCAAGATGGTGCACAACGGCATCGAGTACGCCGACATGCAGCTCATCGCCGAGGCCTACGACCTGCTGCGCAACGTCGCCGAGTACAGCCCGGCGCAGATCGCCGAGGTGTTCCGGTCCTGGAACAAGGGCCGGCTGAACTCCTACCTGATCGAGATCACCGCCGAGATCCTGGCCCACACCGACGCCGCGACCGGCAAGCCGTTCGTGGACATCGTGCGCGACGCCGCCGAGCAGAAGGGCACCGGCCGCTGGACGGTGCAGACCGCGCTGGACCTGGGCTCGCCGGTGACGGCGATCGCGCAGGCGACCTTCGCCCGCGTGGCCTCCAGCCGGACCGAGCTGCGCGAGGCGTACAAGAAGCAGGCCGGCGGGACGGAGCACCCGCTGCGCGCGCACGAGACCGAGCGCTACGTCGCCACGGTCGAGCAGGCCCTCTACGCCTCCAAGGTCATCGCCTACGACCAGGGCTGGACGATGATCCGGGACGCGGCCGAGGAGTTCGGCTGGGACATCGACCTGGCGGAGGTGGCGAAGATCTGGCGCGGCGGCTGCATCATCCGCGCCGCGTTCCTGGACCGGATCCGCGCCGCGTACACCGCCGACGCGACGCTGCCGAGCCTGCTCTCCGAGCCGGAGTTCGCCGGCGAGATCGCCAAGGCCCAGGTGTCCTGGCGCGAGGTGATCGCCTCGGCGGCGCGGCGGGGGATCCCGGTCCCGGCCTTCTCGGCGGCGCTGGCGTACTTCGACACGTTGAGCGCCGGGCGGCTGCCGGCGGCGCTGATCCAGGGGCAGCGCGACTTCTTCGGCGCGCACACCTACCACCGGACCGATCGCGAGGGCGCTTTCCACACGCTGTGGGCGGAGGAGGGGCGGCCGGAGGTCGAGGCCTGAGCGAGGTCTGAGGCCGCATCCGCCGACGGCGGATGCGGGGGGATAGGTCGGCCGGGGCGAGTCCGGGGGCTGTGAGCTTCTAGGGTGCCTCGGCCGGCTCAGGTGCCTTGGCTGACCCAGGCGCCTCGCCCGACGCTGCCGCCGGCCAGTTCCGCAGCGCCACGTCCAGGGCCTCCATCGCGGCGTTCCACGACGCGTCGGCGGCCCGGGCGTTGTGCTGGTAGGAGCCGCCGGCCTCCAGCGTGACGAAGCCCAGGACCGTCGCGCCGAGCAGCCGCACGGCGTCCGTCTCGGCGGGCTCGCCCAAGGCGTAGCCGCGCAGCAGGGCGCGGGTCAGATCGGAGTTCCGGCGCGCGGCGTCGGCGGCGGGGGAGTCCAGGGGGACGGCCATGCGCGCGGCCGTGAAGCGGCCGGGGTGGGCGCGGCCGTAGTCGCGGTAGGCGGCGGCGAAGGCCAGGAGCGCCTCGCGTCCCGAGCGGCCGGCCAGGGCCTCGGAGAGGCGGTCGGCCAGTTCCCCGAGCGCTTTGGCCGCGACCCGGACGCGCAGGTCGTTCGCGTTGCGGATGTGCGAGTACAGGCTCGGTTCCCGTACCCCGAACCGCCGCGCCACCACCCCGATCGTGACGTTCTCGAAGCCGATCTCGTCGGCCAGTTCGGCGGCCGCGGTCACGAGGACTTCCGGGGACAGGCCGGCGCGTGCCATGCGTCTCCTTTGCTGGTTAACGATTTGCCTAAGTGACTTAGGCAAGCTTAGCGTACCGAGCATGGAACCGATCACCGAGAGCCAGATCCGCACCTGCTTCGTCAACTGCTCCAAGGGCGAGGCCCTGCGGATGGGGCTGCCCAGGGAGCTGGAGGAGACGCCGTGGGCCGACCTGGACTTCCTGGGCTGGCGCGATCCCGGCGCTCCCGAGCGCGCCTACCTGGTCGTCGAGCGCGAGGGGAGCCTGGTCGGCCTGTCGCTGCGGGCCTCCGGCGGCGCGGCGCGCGGGTTCGGGGCCCGGAGCATGTGCTCGGTCTGCCTGACCACCCGGACCGGCGGCGGGGTCGCGCTGATGACCGCGCGGCGGACCGGCGCGGCCGGGCGCAACGGGAACTCGGTCGGGCAGTATCTGTGTTCTGATCTGCGGTGCTCGCTGTTCGTGCGGGGGATCAAGACCACGGTGAACGGGCACGATCTGGACGAGTCGGTGGACCTGGAGGGACGGATCGCGCGGGCCGTCGGGAACCTGGACTCGTTCCTGAACCGCGTCCTGGCGCCGTAGGTGGGCGGTGCAGGCGGGCGGCGCCGTCCATGGAAGCCGCAAGCCACCCGCAACCGTCACGCAATCCCCTCGTTCTACCTTCTAAGAAGGCTGATGCCGTACCGCTCAGCCTTCGCCGGGGCCGGCGCCGGTTCCCCCCGATCGGCGCCGGTCCTTCTCCCGTGTCCGGAGCCTCTCAGTCCATCGCCTCGACCAGCCGGCGGCTGACGAGCAGGGCGCCGGCCAGCCCGTGCTCCGGCGAGGTGCCCGGGTCCTGATAGAGCACCACGCCCAGCACCAGATGGTCCTGGCCGTTCAGGGCGCGGTGCGCGGCCCACATCAGGGCGCCGCCGGCGGGGGTGCTGGAGCCGGTCTTGCCGCCGACGACGCCGTCGGCACCCAGGAGCCCGTCGGTGTTGGCCAGGACGTCCTCGGGATCGTCGGGGACCTGGATCACCGGCTCGGCGGTCAGAGCGAGCAGCGTGGGGTCGGTGAGCGCCGTCTTGGCGAGCTGCAACTGGTCGATCGCGGTGCTACGGGTACTGGCGTCCAGGCCGCTGGGGTCGGTGTAGGTGGTGTCCTTCATGCCCAGCGAGAGCGCCGCGGCGTTCATCTCGGCGACGAAGGCGTCCTGCGTCCCGGCGTCCCAGCGGGCCAGGAGCCGGGCGACGTTGTTCGCCGAGGGGACGAGCATCAGCTCCAGCAGGGTGCGCTCGCTCAGGCGCTGGCCGGCGCGCACCGGGGCGGAGCTCTCGTCGCGGGAGTAGGACTCCATGGCGGCCTGCGGGTCGACGAGGATGTCCGGACCGGACTCGCCGTCGGCCAGCGGGTGGTCCTTGAGCACCACGTAGGCGGTCATCACCTTGGCGACGCTGGCTATCGGCACGGGCGTCTGGTCCCCGCAGGTGCCGAGATCCCCGATGCCCTCGGCCCACAGGGCGGTCTCGCCGTCGGAGGGCCAGGGGAGCGAGGCGGCGAAGTCGTGGTACGCCGGGGTGACGAGCTTGAGGTCGGGCGCGGCCGGCTCGTCGAAGCCGTGCGCGGCCAACACCGCGGCGAGCGCGGCGCCGGTGAGGGCGACCAGGCCGAGGAAGGTGAAGACGAAGGTACGCACGCGGTGGCGACGGCGGGGTTTCTGGGGCAATCCACTGGATTCGGCGGTGTTTTCCGCCTGTCCGGATTCCGGCGCCGATTCCCGCGCTGGCGCCGCGGCAGCGGACCCCGTCGACTCCGGCTCGGACGCCGGGGTCGCAGGGCTCTCCGATGCCGCCTGCTCTTCCAGTTCTGGATTGGGCACCCATCGAAGCTAGCGGAGGCCCCTCGTCGAACGCGATCTCGAACGGCAGGTTGTGACAGAACTGCGGGATCCCGCTCAGTCCGCGTCCACAAAACCCACCAGCACCGCCGCCCCCGCCAGCAGTTCCTCAGCCTTCGCCGACTGCCCCGAAGCCTGGTACACCTCCGCCGCGTGCTCCCGCTCCGCGATCTCCGCGCGCACGATCGCCGCCACGTCCGCCTCGCTCAGCTCGCGGCGCGCGGCCTCGGCGGCGCCGATTCCGACCGCGCTGGCCTCGATGGCGCCGGCGCGCACGTCGCCGGCGTCGACCGCTTCGGCGTTCTCGATGGCGGCGAGGGCGGCGCGCAGGGTTGACGCGGTGGCGCGGTCGCGGGCCTTCAAGGCGATCGGGAGGGCGGCGCGGAGGCGGTCGCGCAGGGGTGTCGGGTTCGGGGCGGGCTGCTCGGTCATGCGATGACCGTAGGTGGGGGTGTGCCGGTGATCAAACGGTTATGGGGAACCACTCGGCCAGCGTGGTGATGGTCTTCTTGGAGTCCGTGTGGTGCAGGCCGAGGATGCCGAGGCGGGCGGCGCCTTGGAGGTTGTGCTCCAGGTCGTCGATCATCACGCAGTCGGTCGGTTCGACGCCGAGGCGGGTGCAGGCCAGCTCGTAGATCGCCCGCGACGGCTTGCGGACGCCGACCTCGCCGGAGATCACCGTGATGTCGGCGAGCTCCGTCAGGTCGTAGCCGCGGTAGGCGTCGTCGCCGAGGGAGTTGGAGACGATCGCCACCGGGACGCCCGCGGCCCGCAGGGCGCGCATAGCCGCGAGCATCTGCTCGTCCGGCTTCAGCAGGGCCTGGAAGGCGTCGACGAAGCCCGGCGCCGGGAGTTCGACGCCCCGCGGCGCCAGCAGCTCGGCGATCCCGCGCTCGAACTCCGCCTGGTCGATCCGGCCGCACTCGTGGTCCACCAGCAGAGCGCCGGCTGCCGGGTCGGAACGGAACAGCGTCCCGAACAAGTGCGGATCGCCCGAGACCGTCGCCGAATACGCGGCGAAGGCCTCGAAGATGCTCGACGTCAGCACGCCGCCGAAGTCGGTGAGTACCGCGCGCGGGGTGCTCATGCCGACTCCAACGGGGCGAAGCGCGGCGGACGGCGCTCCAGGTAGCTGTGCACGCCCTCGGCCGCGTCGGGGTGCCGGAACGAGTCGTGCATCAGCTTGGTGGACAGCGCGACCGCCGTCGGCAGGTCGGAATCCATGGCCTGATACACCTGCCGCTTGATCAGCGCCATCGACTGCGGCGAGCAGTTCTCGGCGAGGTCGGCCGCGTAGGCCAGGGTCGTGGAGAGCAGGGATTCGCCGGGCAGGACGCGGTCGACGAGCCCCATGGCCAGCGCCTCCTCGCCCAGGACCACCCGCGAGGAGAACAGGAGGTCCAGGGCCCGGCTCTGTCCCACCAGGCGGGGCAGCAGCCAGGCGCTTCCGTACTCGGCGATCAGTCCGCGGCGCGAGAAGGCCGTCGTGAACTTGGCCTCCGGCGTCGTGAAGCGCAGGTCGCAGTACAGCGCCTGCACGAAGCCCAGACCGGCCACCGGGCCGTTGATCGCCGCGATCAGGGGCTTGCGGAAGGACAGCGGCCGCTCGCGCGGGCGGCGGGTCCGGTCGTCGGCGAGGGTGTCCGGATCGACCGTGCCGAGCTGCGACAGGTCCTCCATGTCGGCGCCGGCGCAGAACCCGCGTCCGGCGCCGGTGACCACCACGACCCGCACCTCGGGGTCGGCCTCCGCCTCGTCGAGGAGCGCGAAGTAGCGCTCCTCGAGCGGGATGTTCCAGGCGTTCAGCCGCTCCGGCCGGTTGAGGGTGAGCAGCAGGACCGCTCCGTGCCGCTCGGCCAGGACCAGCTCGGGCGCATCAGTGTTATGAGTCATGTCAGTCCTTCGGGCCGCCGGCCGCGTAGATCACCTGGCCGGACACGAACCCGGCGTCCTCGCGCACCAGGAACGAGGCCACGGCCGCGATGTCCTCGGGCTTGCCGGAGCGGCCGACCGGGATCTGGCTGATCGCCACCTGGCGGAACACGTCGAAGTCCACGCCCATCCGCTCGGCGGTGGCCTTGGTCATGTCGGTCTCGATGAAGCCCGGCGCGATCGCGTTGGCGGTGACGCCGAACTTGCCCAGCTCGATCGCCAGCGTCTTGGTGAAGCCCTGCATCCCGGCCTTGGCCGCGGCGTAGTTCGCCTGGCCCCGGTTGCCCAGCGCCGAGGTGCTGGACAGGTTCACGACGCGGCCGAAACCGGCGTCCACCATGTGCTTCTGCGCGGCCCGCGACATCAGGAACGCGCCGCGCAGGTGGACGTTCATCACCGCGTCCCAGTCCCCGACGGTCATCTTGAACAGCAGGTTGTCGCGCAGGATCCCGGCGTTGTTGACCAGGATCGTGGGCGCGCCGAGCTCGGCGGCGATCCGCGTCACCGCGGCGGCCACCTGCTCCTCGTCGGAGACGTCGCAGCCCACGGCCAGCGCCTTGCCGCCGGCCTTGGTGATCGCCGCGACGGTGTCCGCGCACGCGGTCTCGTCCAGGTCCACGACGGCGACCGCGTGCCCGTCGGCGGCCAGCCGGGCGGCGACGGCCGCGCCGATGCCGCGCGCGGCACCGGTGACGATCGCCGTGCGGGGGGTTCCGGAGGTGTCGGTCATGTCAGCGTCCTTAGTGCTTTGGCGATCAGGGAGTCGATCTGCTCGGTGGTCGGGGCGAAGGCGGCGGCGCGGTTGCGCGGCTCGTCCAGGACGCGGCGCAGCACGCCCTCGGCGATGATGGCGATCTTCCACAGGCCCAGCGCGTGCCAGAACGCCAGCGCGGCGCCGTCCCGGCCGCTGGCCTCCAGGTACGCGGCGGCCATCTCGTCGCGGTCCGGGAAGCCCGGCATCGTCGAGAAGCTCAGCAGGCCCTGGCCGGCCTCGCCGGCCGCGGGCCAGTAGGCCAGCAGCGTGCCGATGTCGGCCAGCGGGTCGCCGAGCGTGCACAGCTCCCAGTCCAGGACCGAGGCGACCGAGCCGTCGGCCGGGGAGACGATCACGTTGCGCATGTGGAAGTCGCCGTGCACGAGGGTGAGCTCGCGCTGCTCGGGGATCGCGGCGGCCAGCCGGGCGGTCAGCGTGTCCAGGTCGGCGGACTCGCGGGTCTTCGAGTGCTGCCATTGCGTCGTCCAGCGCTTCAGCTGGCGCTCGGCGTACGGCTTGTGGCTGGCCAGGTCGACCAGCCCGGTCTTGTCCAGGTCGACGGCGTGCACCGGCGCCAGCGCGCGGGCGATCGAAAGGCCCACGGCGTGCCGGGTCGGCTCCTCGACCCCGTCCACGACCTCCTTGCGGTCCAGAACCAGGCCGTCGACGAACTGCATCAGGACCATCGGCACGCCGTCCGCGGTCCACACGCCGAACACGCGCGGGACCGGTACGTCAGAGTCCTGCAAAGCGGTCAGGATGCGCGCCTCGCGGGCCACGTCGTGCGCCGAGGCCAGCAGGTGGCCCAGCGGCGGCCGGCGCAGGATCCAGCGGCGCTCGGGGCGTCCGGTGGCGTCGGCGACGGCGTAGGTCAGGTTCGACTGGCCGACGCCGACCCGGGTCAGCGTCAGCGGCGGCTCGTGCTCGATCCCTGATTCGGCCAGCCAGCCCGAGACCAGCCCGGGCAGCTCTTCCAGAGCCGGACCGGCGGAGGATCCGGACTTCTCGGGAGTGTCAGACACCGGCCTGCCCCAGCAGCGCACCGCCGTCGATGACCAGCGTCTCGCCGGTGATCCAGGACGCGGCGTCGGAGGCCAGGAACGCCACCGCTGAGGACACGTCCTCCGGCTCGCCGATCCGGCCCAGCGGGTAGGAGCCGGCGACCCGCTCCTCGTGTTCGAACAGGGCCGCGGCCAGCTTGGTGCGCACCACCGCCGGCGCCACGCCGTTCACCCGCACCTTCGGCGCCAGCTCCAGCGCCAGCTGCTTGGTGACGTGGATCAGCGCGGCCTTGCTGGCGTTGTAGACGCCCAGGTTCTCCGCGACGTGGATGCCGCCGATCGAGGCGGTGTTCACCACCGAGCCGCCGTGCTCGCCCATCCATGCCTTGACCGCCAGCGAGGTCCACAGGATCGGGCCCCACAGGTTGGTGTCCAGGGTCTTGGCGAAGCGGCTCTTCTCGATGTCGATCAGCGGGCCGTACGCCGGGTTGGTGCCGGCGTTGTTGATCAGGATGTCCAGGCTGCCGAAGCGCTCGATCGCGAAGTCGACGCAGGCGCGGGCGGCGTCCTCGTCGGTGGCGTGCGCCTGGTGGCCGATCGCGGTGCCGGGTCCTACGACCTGCTTGGCGGCTTCGTCGGCGTGCTCCTGGGTGCGCGAGGTCAGGACGACGTTCGCGCCGCCGGCGGCCAGCGTCTGCGCGATCGCCAGGCCGATGCCGCGCGAGGCGCCGGTGACGATCGCCGTGCGGCCGGACAGCGAGGGGATGAGGGGGCTGGTCATGAGGTGAGGGGACTCCTGGTCTCAGTGCTGATCTCAGTGCTGGTCTCAGTGCTTGTACTTGGCGAGCTCGATCTTCGCGATCGACCGCTTGTGGACCTCGTCCGGCCCGTCGGCCAGCCGCAGCGTCCGCAGGTGGGCCCAGGCCCAGGCCAGCGGGAAGTCGTCGGTGACGCCGGCGCCGCCGTGCACCTGGATCGCGCGGTCGATGATGCGCAGCGCCATCTCCGGGGCCGCGACCTTGATGGCGGCGATCTCGGTGCGCGCGGCCTTGTTGCCGACCGTGTCCATCATCCAGGCGGCCTTCAGCGTCAGCAGCCGCGTCTGCTCGATGTCGATGCGCGACTCGGCGATCCAGTCCTGGATGTTGGCGCGCTCGGCCAGCGGACGGCCGAAGGTGACGCGGTCGGTGGCGCGCCGGCACATCAGCTCCAGCGCGCGCTCGGCCATGCCGATGGTGCGCATGCAGTGGTGGATGCGGCCCGGGCCCAGCCGGGCCTGGCTGATGGCGAAGCCCTCGCCCTCGCCCTTGAGCAGGTCCTCGGCCGGGACGAAGACGTCCTCGAAGGTGATCTCGGCGTGCCCCTCGCGGTCCTGGTAGCCGAAGACCGGCAGCGAGCGCACGATCGTCACGCCCGGAGCGTCCAGCGGCACGACCATCATCGACTGCTGACGGTGCGGCGCGGCCTCCGGGTCGGTCTTGCCCATGACGATCAGCACGCGGCAGTTCTTGTGCATGGCGTTGGACGTGAACCACTTGCGGCCGTTGAGCACGTAGCCGCCGCGCTGGTCGTCCCGGACCATGAGCATCTCGATGTTGGTGGCGTCCGAGGAGGCCACCGCCGGCTCGGTCATCGCGAAGCCGGAGCGGATCTCGCCGTCCAGCAGCGGCTTGAGCCACTTCTCCTTGTGCGCCTCGGATCCGAAGAGGGTGAACACCTCCATGTTGCCGGTGTCCGGCGCGGCGCAGTTGGTGGCCTCCGGCGCGAGATGGCTGCGGCCCATGATCTCGGCCAGCGGCGCGTACTCGAAGTTGGTCAGCCCCGGGCCCCATTCAGGATGCGGGTGGAACAGATTCCACAGCCCGCGCTTCTTGGCCTCGGTCTTCAGCTCCTCGATGACCGCGGGCTGGTGGTGCGGGTCCCCGGAGGCGCGCATCTGCTCCTCGTAGACCTCTTCGGCGGGATAGACCTGCTCGTCCATGAAGGCGAGGAGGTCGTCCTGGTAGCGCTTGGCGCGGTCGGAGACTGGGAACATGGTTCCGGTATAGTTGAGGTCGGCGTCAAGTTCAAGTAGGGAGACGGCGTTTCGCCATGGGAAAGACTGAGGTTCGCGTCACACCCCGCAGCGCGCGGGGCATCCGCACCCGCACCGCGCTGGTCACCGCGGCGCGCGTGGTCTTCGAGCGCGACGGGTACCTGGACGCCCGGCTGGCGGACATCTCCGCGGAGGCGGGGGTCGCGTCCGGCTCGCTCTACACCTACTTCGAGGGCAAAGAGGAGATCTTCCGCGCGGTCGCCGAGCAGGTGGCCGAGGAGATGATGCACCCGCACCTGCGCGCCCGGACCGGGGTCACCGACCCGCGCGAGCTGATCGACCTGGCCAACCGCGAGTACCTGCGCTCGTACAAGAAGAACGCCAAGCTGATGGGGCTGTTCGAGCAGGTGTCGCAGGTCGACGAGGAGTTCCGCGCGGTGCGGATCGAGCGCGCGAACGCCTTCGTGCAGCGCAACGCGAAGATGATCCGGACCCTGCAGGAGGCCGGCGCCGCGGACACCGAGCTGGACCCGCTGCTGACCGCGCACGCGCTGTCGGGGATGGTGTCGCGGATGGCGTTCGTGGCGTACGTGCAGAAGGTGCCGATGCCGTTCGAGCGGTTGGTGGAGACGCTGAACCGGATCTGGGTGAGGGCCCTGGGTCTGGAATCCGCAAGCGGTCTCGAACCTGGGGGCGGCTCCGCGTAGGCTCCGGGGCCATGGGCTACACCACGGAATTCACCGGCGCGGTCACGGTCGAGCCGCCGTTGAACAGGCACGAGATCTCGTATCTGCGGCGCTTCGTCGGCACGCGGCGCATGGACCGCGAGCAGGGTCCGTACTACTGCGGCACGGGGTTCGCCGGGCAGGACGAGGAGCCGGACATCCTGGACTACGACAAGGCCGGGTTCGGGCAGCCGGGGCTGTGGTGCCGGTGGGAGCCGACCGACGACGGCCGCCGGATCCAGTGGGGCGGGGCCGAGAAGTTCTACCACTCCGAGGAGTGGATGGCCTACCTGATCAGGACGTTCCTAATGCCGGGAGCGGTGCTCTCGGAGGAGTTGGCGGCGGGTTTCGAAGGGCGCTACTACGCCCCGGAGTTCGAGTACTTCACGTTCGACCACGTCGTGAACGGTGTCATCGACGCGGACGGGGAAGAGGTCGACGACGTCTGGCAGCTCATCGTCACCGACAACGAGGTCACCTCGCGCGAAGTGGAGTCAGGGCTCACCGATATCGAGGAGCCCTGACTTGAGCCCTGACGTGAGCCCTGACTTGAGCCCCGACGTGATCTGATCCGGCCTCGTCCGCGAAAGCCGCGCTCAGCTCGTCGGCAGATCCACGAGCTCGGCGAGCCGCCGCCGGTGCCGCGTCGGGCTCCCCAACGCGATCGAGGCGCTCTTGGCCCGCTTCAGATACAGGTGCGCGGGGTGTTCCCAGGTGAAGCCGATGCCGCCGTGCATCTGCACGCACTCCTCGGCCGCCTGGACCGCGACCGCCGAGCAGTGGGCCTGCGCGACGGCGACCGCGATCTCCCGCTCCCGGCCGGTCGCCGAGGCCGCGTGGCGGGCGACCGCCCGGGCCTGGGCGATCTGGACCCACAGCTGTGCCAGGCGGTGCTTGAGTCCCTGATAGGAGCCGACGGCGCGGCCGAACTGGTGCCGCGTCTTCACGTACTCGACCGTGGTCTTCAAGCACTGCTCGGCCAGGCCGAGCTGCTCGGAGGCCAGGATCGCCGCCCCGCTCAGCAGCGCCTGCGAGAGCGGTTCGTACCGGATCGCGAGCAGCTGGCCGGGCGTGTCGTCGAACTCGACGTCGCTCAGGACCCGCGTCATGTCCAGCGTGGTGGCCGGGGTGATGCGCGCGTCGGACGCCTGGACCACGTAGATCGAGCCGTCGGAGGGGACCAGCAGGACGTCGGCGGTCTGCGCGCCCGCGACGCTGGTGACCTTGCCGGTGAGCCGCGCCGGGTGCGGGGCCTCGCGGGGCGGCCACGGCGTGACCGAGACCCGGCCCTTGTACGTCGTGTCGGGCGAGCGCGTGAAGGGGATCGCGATCACCGCGGTCACCTCGCCCGAGGCGATGCCGCGGAGCAGGTCCTCGGCCGCGGCCGCGGTGCCGTTGCCGCCTTCCCGCGCCGCCAGCAGGAGTTCGGTGGCCATCAGGTTGCCCAGGAACGGCACCGGCGCGACCGCCTTGCCCAGTTCCTCGGCGACCACGGCGGCCTCGCGCAGCGAAGCGCCGGCGCCGCCGAGCTCCTCGGGGATCAGCAGGCCGGCCGCGCCGATCCCGGTGCCCAGCGCCTTCCACAGCTCCGTGTCGTACGGCTCGGCCGTCTCGGTGCGGGCCAGCACCGCGGACCACGGGGCGCGGTCGGCGAGCAGGTCGGCGACGGCGGTCCGCAGCTCTTCCTGGTCTTGCGAGTACAGGAGTTCGTCGCTCACCGGGGGAGGTCCTTCCACGCGACGTCCTTGTCGGTCCGGATCTCGCCGGGCAGGCCCAGGACGCGTTCGGCGATGATGTTCAGCAGGATCTCCGAGGTGCCGCCCTCGATCGAGTTGCCCTTGGACCGCAGGTAGCGGTAGCCGGGGGACCGCCCGACGAAGTCGACGGTGTCGGGCCGGCGCATCGTCCAGTCGTCGTAGCGCAGCGCGTCCTCGCCGAGCAGTTCCAGCTCCAGGCCGGAGATCTGCTGGTTGAGGGTGGCGAAGGCGTACTTCGCCGCCGAGCCCTCGGGCCCGGGCTGGCCGGCGGCCAGCTGCGCCGACAGCCGCTGCGCGGTCAGGCGTGCGGCCTCGGCCGCCACCCACAGCGTCATCAGCCGGTCGTGCAGCGCCGAGTCGCGCACCTTCTCGTTCTCGCGCCAGGTCTTCGCCAGCACGCCGATCATCCCGGACTCGCGCGGGGAGGACCCGCCGCCGATCGCGACGCGCTCGTTCATCAGCGTCGTCTGCGCGACCTTCCACCCCTCGCCGACCGCGCCGAGGCGCTGGCCGTCGGGGATGCGGACGTCGGTCAGGAAGACCTCGTTGAACTCGGCCTCGCCGGTCATCTGCCGCAGCGGCCGCACCTCGACGCCCGGCGCGGTCATGTCCAGCACGAAGTAGGTCATGCCCTGGTGCTTGGGCACGTCCGGATCGGTGCGGGTGACCAGGATCGCCCAGCGCGCCTCGTGCGCCATGGACGTCCACACCTTCTGGCCGTTGACGACCCAGTCGTCGCCGTCGCGCACGGCGCGGGTGGCCAGCGCGGCGAGGTCGGATCCGGCGCCGGGCTCGGAGAACAGCTGGCACCACACCTCCTCCCCGCACCACAGCGGCCGCAGCCAGCGCTGTTTCTGCTCCTCGCTGCCGAAGCCGAGGATGGTCGGGGCGGCCATCCCCAGCCCGATGCCGATGCGCCGGGGCCCGTTGTCGGGGGCGCCGGCGGCGGCGAACGCCTTCTCGGCGATCGGCTGCCGGTCACGCGGCAGGCCCAGGCCCCCCAGCCCCGGCGGATAGTGCAGCCAGGCGAGCCCGGCGTCGAAGCGGGCACGGAGGAAGTCCAGCCGGTCCGTGCTGCCGGGATCGTGGGAGGCCAGGAAGTCGGTGATGCGGTTCTCGAGGTCGTGCTGGGTGATCAATGGCGGCACCCTTGCTTTCCAACCGGTCGGTAACTGTCCGCTCAGTATTGTCCTGGCGGGGGTGGTGTCAACAGGGGTTGATCGATTTCAGCATTCATGATCGGCCCACCACGCCTTGGCCGAGGCCAGCAGATGGTGCCGGACCAGGTCCACGTGCGGGTTGGCCGAGCCGCCGGGCCGGCGGACCAGATACGCGGTGTTCAGCGGTGCTTCCTCGGGCTGGTGGAGCAGTGTCAGAGCACTGCTGTCCAGCTCCGCGCGGCACAGGTATTTCGGGAGCACCGTCCAGCCGGCGCCGGCCACCGCCGCGGTGCGGATGGCGCGCAGATCGGGGATCGTGGTCAGCTGCGCCGGGGCGGACAGCTGCTCGTTGAAGACGTAGCGCCAGTAGCGGCGGATTATCGGCAGATCGGCGTCGTAGGCGATGAGCGGAACATCGGTCAATGCGGCCGGAAGCGCCTTGCCCTTAAGCCTTTCGGCCCAACGCGGTGCCGCCACAAGGATGAACTCCTCGTCGGCGAAGGGCTCTGAGACCAGGCCCCTGCTGTTCGGCCGCCGGGTCGAGATCACCAGGTCGTGCCGGCCGGCGCGCAGCTCGTCCAGGAGATCGTCGGTGAGGCCGGTGGAGACGCGGAGCTGGACGCCGTCGGCGATCAGCGGCGCGACCAGTCCCATGCCCACCGCGCCCAGGAACTCGGCCGGTCCTGCCAGGTGCACGGGCTCGGCGACCGGGGTGTCCGCCTCGTCGGTGAGGCCGGACAAATGGTCGAGCGACGACGCGACCTGCGCCGCCAGCTCGTCGGCGTAGGGGAGCGGCACCACACCGCGGGCCCGGCGCTCGAAAAGCTCTCGGCCCAGGCGGGTCTCCAGCGCGCGGATCTGCGTGGTGACCGTCGACTGGGACAGCCCGAGCAGGTGCGCGGCGGCGGTGAAGGAGCCGGAGCGGTGCACCGCCAGGAAGGTGCGCAGCTGGTTGAGGTCCAGGGGGTCGGCCATGATGCGAGGCTACCTCGATCCATCGATAAACAGATACGTGCCATCGGAGTACCCATTGGTCTCGATAAGTTCACCAGGTTTACTGTCGGGGCATGGCGAAGATCCTGATGGTTATGACCGGTGCCGACTCCTGGACCTTGAAGGACGGCACGAAGCATCCGACCGGCTTCTGGGCCGAGGAGGCCGTGGCGCCCTACCAGGCGCTGAAGGCCGCCGGCCACGAGGTGGCCGTCGCGACCCCCGGCGGCGTGGTGCCCACCCCGGACGCCGGCAGCCTGTCCGCGCAGTTCACCGGCGGTGAGGACGGCGCGCGGCAGATGTCCGACGCGGTGGCCGCGATGACCGAGCTGCGGAGCCCGGCCGTGCTGGCCGACGTCTCCCTGGACGACTACGACGCCGTGTTCTACCCCGGCGGCCACGGTCCGATGGAGGACCTGGCCGAGGACGCCGACTCCGGCCGTCTGCTGACCGCCGCCCTGGCCTCCGGCAAGCCGCTCGCGGTGGTGTGCCACGGTCCGGCCGCGCTGCTCGCCGCCAAGGGCGCGGACGGGAAGTCGGCCTTCGCCGGCTACCGCGTCGCCGCGTTCACCAACGAGGAGGAGGTCCAGGGCGGCCTCGCCGACAAGGCGAAGTGGCTGCTGGAGGACCGCCTGGTCGCCGACGGCGTGGTGGTCGACAAGGCCGCGCCGTGGACGCCGCACGTCGTCGTGGACCGGAACCTGATCACCGGGCAGAACCCGATGTCGTCCGCGCCGCTGGCCGCCGAGCTGCTGAAGGCGCTCGGCTGAGCGACGATGAGCAGGCCGGACTTCTCTTTTTAAATCCTTTCATCCCTCCCCACCTTCACTCTCTTGGAGCAACTCGTGTCCGTCGCCAGTCGTGAATGGCAGCTGATCGCACGTCCGGTCGGCGAGCCGAAGGCCTCCGACTTCCGCCTGCTGCAGGCCGAGGTCGCCGACCCCGGTCCGGGACAGATCCTGGTGCGCAACACCTGGCTGTCCGTCGACCCGTACATGCGCGGCCGGATGGACGACGTCCCGTCCTACATCCCGCCGTTCCAGCTGGACGAGCCGATGACCGGCGGCGCGGTCGGCGTCGTGGTGGCCGCCGGGGAGGGGTCGCCGGTGCCGGTCGGCGCGACGGTCTCGCACTTCGAGGGCTGGCGCGAGTACGCGCTGCTGGAGGCCGCCAGGACGCAGGTGCTCGACACGTCGAAGGTGCCCGCGCAGGCGTTCCTCGGCGTGCTCGGCGTGACTGGTCTGACCGCGTACGTCGGGCTCACCGAGATCGCGCCGGTGAAGGAGGGCGACGTCGTCTTCGTCTCCGGGGCGGCTGGCGCGGTCGGCTCGGTGGCCGGGCAGATCGCCAAGAAGCTCGGGGCGTCGAAGGTCATCGGGTCGGCCGGCGGGCCGGAGAAGGTGCGGCGGCTCAAGGAGGACTACGGCTTCGACGTCGCGATCGACTATCGCGAGGGCGAGCTGAACGCGCAGCTGAAGCAGGCCGCGCCGGAGGGCATCGACGTGTACTTCGACAACGTCGGCGGCGACCACCTCGACGCGGCGCTGCGGCGGATGAACCTGTTCGGGCGCATCGCGCTGTGCGGGGCGATCTCGGTCTACAACGAGAAGGGGCGGCCGCCCGGGCCGGCTCACCTGACCAACGCGATCGGCAAGAGCCTGACGCTGCGCGGCTTCACGATCGGGCACCACATGAAGACGTTCCCGGAGTACATCGGGAAGGCCGTCGGGTGGCTCGCGGACGGCTCGCTCCGCGCGGACGAGACGGTCGTCGACGGGATCGACAACGCTTTGGACGCCTGGTTCGGTCTGATGAGCGGGGCCAACACCGGCAAGATGTTGGTACACCTGCCCGAGGCCTGAGCCCGGGTTCCGTACTCCGGCCTAAGCGCTCTGTGATCCGAACGGTCGCCTCGACCTCCCGCGCTCCGCTCAGGTGGGATAGGGAGGACGCATGCGTATTGTGATTGCGGGCGGCCATGGAAAGATCGCGCTTCTGCTGGAGGCGCGCCTGAGCGCGGACGGTCACACCGTCCAGGGGCTGCTGCGGCGGCCCGACGGCGCCGACGATCTGGTGGCCGCCGGGGCGGAGCCGGTCGTCTTCGACCTGGAGAGCGCGACCGCCGAGGCGCTGGCCGAGGTGATCCGCGGCGCCGACGCCGTGGTGTTCGCGGCCGGCGCCGGCGCGGGCAGCACCGCCGAGCGGAAGTACACCGTCGACCTCGGCGGCTCGGTCCTGCTGGCCGAGGCCGCCGAGCTGGCCGGGGTGCGGCGGTTCGTGCAGGTCTCGTCGATGGGGGCCGGGGCGCCCGCGGCCCCGGGGTCGGACCCGATCTGGGTTGCGTACATCGACGCCAAGACCAAGGCCGAGGACGACCTGCGGGGCCGTGATCTGGACTGGACCATCATCCGGCCCGGCGGCCTCGTCGACACGCCGGGTTTGGGTCTGGTGCATCTGGTTACCACCACCGGCCGGGGGACCGTTCCGCGAGCCGACGTCGCGGACGTCCTCGCCGAGGTCATCGAACAGCGGGCCGGCATCCACCAGACCCTCGAACTGGTGTCCGGGTCGACCCCGATTTCTCAGGCCGTCGCAGCCTGGAAGGGATGAGGAAATGCAATACATCACTTTGAATGACGGAGTCAGCATCCCGCAGCTGGGCTACGGCGTCTGGCAGGTCCCCGACGAGCAGGCCCACACCGCCGTCGGCACCGCCCTGGAGATCGGCTACCGCCACATCGACACGGCCGCCGCGTACGAGAACGAGACCGGCGTGGGTCGCGCGATCCGCGACTCGGGCATTCCGCGCGAGGACATCTTCCTCACCACCAAGCTCTGGAACGGCGACCACGGCTACGACGCCGCCCTGCGCGCCTTCGACAAGAGCCTGGAGCGCCTCGGCACCGACTACGTGGACCTGTATTTGATTCACTGGCCGGTCCCGGAACAGGATTTGTATATCGAGAGCTGGCGCGCCCTGGAGAAGATCAACGCAAGCGGCCGGGCCAAGGCCGTGGGCGTCTGCAACTTCACCGCCGAAACCCTCGAACGCCTGGTCAAGGAGTCCACCAAGATCCCGGCGATCAACCAGATCGAACTCCACCCCTACTTCCCCCAGCCGGCCATGCGCCAGCTGAACGAGAAGCTGGGCATCGTCACCGAGGACTGGAGCCCCCTGGGCCAGGGCGGCGACCTCCTCAAGGAGCCGGTCCTGATCCGCATCGGCGACGCCAACGACAAAACCCCGGCCCAGGTCGTCCTCCGCTGGCACCTGCAACTCGGCAACGTGGTCATCCCGAAGTCCGTCACCCCCTCCCGCATGATGGAGAACTTCGACGTCTTCGACTTCGAACTCACGCCCGCCGAGATGGACGAGATCACCGCCCTGCGGCGGGACGACGGCCGGATCGGGCCGGACCCGGCGCATTTCAATTACGTGGGGTGAGGCGGTACTCGCTGGGCCGGCCGATCACGGCCGGCCCTCAGTCCTCGGTCGCGTCGTCTTCGTCGCCGCCGGCGTAGGCGAGCAGCGCTTCGCGTGTGCGGCCCCTGACGCTGATCCACGCCCCGTCGGCGACGTGTGCCAGGAGGTCGTCGCCGACGTACCAGGCGGTCTTGTACCAGTCGGGCGTGATGCGGGGGAGGGCTGTGAGGCCGGTGTCTTCCGGGGTCTCGTCGTCGGGTTGCCAGGCGGAGGTGAGGTTCTCGTCGTCGCCGATGATGGTCTCGGTGATCAGGGCTTCGACCAGGGCCAGGGACAGCTTGCCGGTCCAGGGCTCCCACTTCTCCTGGGTCTTGTCCGCCAGGTCGGCGCGGAGGTAGGTCGGCGGGTCGTCCTGGGTCAGGTCCTCGAGCAGGACGCCCCAGGCGCAGACGCCTTGGTTCTCCTCGCGGAAGACGAGTGCGCCTTCGTAGACGTCCAGTTCGTCCGGGGTGGTGAGCGGGTCCTGGTTGCGGGTGAGGTCGTCGCGGCGGCCGAAGAGTTTCAGGGCTTCGCGCAGGGCGGCGGGTAGGGGGTGGCCGAGGGTGGCGGCGGCTGCGTCCAGGTCGGTGTCGGGGTGGCCGTCGGCGGGGGTGAGGGGGCGTTCGGTCCAGTCGGCGGCTAGGACTTCGGCGACGTGCCAGGCGGCTGTGCGGTCGCCGGGGGTGGCGACGGCGTTTTGCAGTGCTGTGGATATGCGGGATGCGGCGGTGTCGGTGTCGGTGTCGGTGGCTGGGGCGGTCATGGGGCCACACCGTAGCGGCGGGGACCGTCAACATGCGGGACCATGGCGTATATGGAGAATGACGGGCTCGCGGTCGCGGTGATCGGGCTGGGCGGCATCGCCCGCAGTGCGTACCTGCCGGTGTTGGGGACGCGGGCTGATCTGCGGTTGCGGCTGATGACGCGCGATCGGGCGCGGCTGGACGCGCTGGGTGAGTCGTATCGGGTTCCCGCGGGGTGCCGGTTCACCGACCTGGACGCGCTGCTCGGCGAGGATCCGCCTCAGGCGGCTTTCGTCCATGTCGCGACGGTCGCGCATGTCGAGGTCGTCGCGCGGCTGCTCGACGCCGGGATCCCGACCTATGTCGACAAACCGCTGGCCGACACGCTCGCCGAGTCGCGGGCGCTGGTCGAGCACGCCGAGCGCACCGGGACGCCGCTGATGGTCGGCTTCAACCGCCGCCACGCGCCGGCCTACGTCGATGCGGCGCGGGCCCCGCGCGAGACCGTGATCCTGCAGAAGAACGAGGCGGACGCGCCGGGCGTGGTGCGTGACGTCGTGTTCGACGACTTCATCCATGTGGCGGACACGCTGCGCTTCCTCGCGCCCGGTGACGTCACCGACGTGACGGTCTCCGGCCGGGTCGAGGACGGGATGCTGGAGCATGTCGCGCTGACGCTGTCCGGACCCGGCTTCACCTGCTTCGGCGTGATGAACCGCCGCGCCGGTTCGAAGGGCGAGCGCCTGCAGCTCATCGGCGACGGGCACCGCCGGGACCTGCACGACCTGACCGAGGGGCCGACCGGCTGGACGCCGGTGGGGCGGGTCAAGGGGATCGAGCAGATCTGCGAGCACTTCCTCGCGGCGGTGCGCGGCCAGACGCAGTTTCCGGACTTGCAGGACGCGCTGGCCTCGCACGAGCTGTGCGAGCAGGTGGTCGAGCGGCTGGACGGGTGACGCCGGCCGCGTCGCGGGGGCGCGCGGCGGGAAGGTGAGTTGCTGATGAGTGAGCAGGGCGAGCCGGACGAGCGTGACGGAGGCGGGAGCGGCGGCGACGGCCGCGCCGATGCCGGCCGTTCCGACAGTGCCGCCCGCGGCGGGGGTGGCGGCGCCGGTGACTCGGGAGGGCGCGGCGAGTCCCGTGGACTCGACGAGTCCGGTGTCTCGGGCTGGCGCATCCTGTTCCCCTCCCCGACCCGCTTGGCCGTGGGCGTCCTCGGCCCCCTCCTCCTCACCACCGCCTACTTCATCCTCCCCTTCGAGGTGATCGGCCCGGACCACCCGGTCCTCGCCTGGGTGGTCCTCGTCGGCATCCTCGTCTTGTTGGCCATCGGCATGGTCGTGACCACCAGCCGCACCCTGGCCGCCCAGCCCGGCCGCTTCCGGCACCCGGGAGTGGCCATCCTGATCATGTCCTGGGCCGCGACCCTGGCCTTCTCCGCGAGCTACTGGGCCATGGCCACGCGCCACGGGGAGTTCGTCGGACTCCAGACCCGCCTGGACGCGCTCTACTTCACCGGGGTCACCATGGCGACCGTCGGTTACGGCGACATCCACCCGAGCGGTCAGCTGGGGCGCGCGGTGGTGCTCGTGCAGATCGTCTACACCTTCACCTTCCTGGTCGGCGGGATCACCGCGATCAGGACCCGGACACGGGCCCGAATGATGGATCGGATGAGCGGGGGTAAGTAGGCCCGATGCTCAATTGGCTCAGCAGTCTGCCGCCCGCCCTGATCTACGTCGTGGTGGGCCTTCTGGTGTTCGTCGAGGACGCCTTGTTCGTCGGCTTCGTGGTGCCCGGGGAGACGGCGGCGGTGATCGGCGGGGTCCTGGCGAGCCGGGGGACGGTGGACATCTGGGCGCTCGCCGCGGTGGTGGTGTTCGCGGCGATCGCCGGGGACAGTGTCGGGTACGAGGTGGGGCGCCACTTCGGGGAGCGGCTGCTGGGAACCCGGCCGCTGCGCGGGCACCAGGTCCGGATCGACAAGGCCCGGGCCCTGATCCGGCGCCGCGGGGCCGAGGCAGTGTTCCTCGGCCGGTTCGTCTCCTTCTTCCGGGCCCTGATGCCGCCGCTGGCCGCGATGTCGCATCTTCCGTATCGGAGATTCCTGCTCTTCAACGCGCTCGGCGGGGTGGTGTGGGGCATCGGATTCACTCTGTTGGGCTACTTCGCCGGCGCCGCCTACTCGCGAGTCGAGCATCTGGTGGGCGGGATCCTGGCCGGGGTGGTGGCGACGGTGGTGATCATCGGGCTGATCGTGTGGAGCGTCCGGCGCCACCGGGCCGAGCGGGCCGAGGAAGAAGAAGCCGATGACCAAGCCGATGACAAAGCGGAGGACGAAGCGGACGACGAAGCCAAGGACGAAGCCAAGGACGAGCCCGAGGGCGGCGTCACCCGCTGACGAGCTCCCCGTCCCGCGCGACGACCGTCCCGCCCCGCACCACCACCTCCCGCGCCGGCACGTCCACCACCACCTGCGCCAGGCACTCGCCGCGCACCAGGAAGAAGTCCGCCGGCGAGCCCACCCGCAGGTCGCTGACCGGCAGTCCCAGCAGCTCGGCGCCGTGGGCCGCGGCGGTGTGGAAGCCGAGTTCGAGGTCTTCGTCCACCCGCGCCCGCAGCGAGCGGGCCATCAGATGCGCCCGGTGCAGCATGTCGGCGTTGCCGAACGGCGACCACGAGTCCCGGACCCCGTCCGACCCCAGCCCGACCTGGACCCCGAGCTCGCGCAGCCGCCGCACCGGCAGCGTCCGGCCGGCCGGGGCGACCGTGGTCAGGCCGATGCCCGCCTCGGCCAGGTCCGCGGCCCGCCGGTCCAGCTCCGCCTCGGGCAGGCCGACCAGCGCGAAGGAGTGGCTGACCGTGACCCGGCCGCCCAGGGACAGGGCGCGGGTGCGCTCGAGGACCCCGTCGAAGACGTCGAGGCCGTCGCGGCCGGTGTCGTGCAGGTGCAGGTCCACGCCGACACCGTGCCGGTCCGCCAGCTCGAACATCAGGTCCAGCTGGCCGGTCGGGTCGTGGTCGAAGGCGATCGGGTCGATGCCGCCGATGAAGTCGGCCAGGCCGGCGCGCGCCGCCTCCCGCATGAGGTCGGCGGTGCCGGGGGCGACGTGCACGCCGTGCTGCGGGAAGGCGACGGTCTGGACGTCCACGATCCCGCGCAGCCGCTCCCGGGCCTCGGCCACGCCTTCCAGGCCGGCCAGGCCGAAGGCCGGGGCGACGTCGGCGTGGGCCCGCATCGCGCGGGTGCCCTGCGTGGCGGCGTGCGCCATGAGCCGATGGGCCCGCTCGCCGACCGGGGTCGGCAGGGTGCGGAACAGCTCCGCGTCGGCCTGACCGAGTTCGGCGATGCCCAGCGCACGCTTGCGGGAGACCCATGGCTCACCCCACGCCGTCTTGTCCGGGTGGATGTGCGCGTCGACCATGGTCGGCAGCGCGATCCGCCGAATGCCGTCGACGACCCGCGCGCCCGGCGTGTCCGCGACGGCGGTGCGGAACCGCGCGATCCGGGTGATGACGCCGTCGGCGACCACCAGGTCGACGGGCTCGCCGCCGAAGGGGCGGATCCCGGTGAAGACGGTCGGGGAAGCCATGGGTCTCCTTCTGGGTTCTTGTCCGGGGTTGATACAGGGGTTGATGCAGGGGTTGATGCAGCCCTACTTGGTCACGGCGTTGGCCCCGGCCTGAGCGTAAGTCTCGTCCATCGTGCCGCTCGGCGCGCCGGCCACGCCGATGCCGGCGATCGGGGCGTTGCTGCTGTCGACGGGGACGCCGCCGGCCAGGAACAGAGTGCCGGGGATGTCCTTCAGGGTCGGGTTCTGCTGCACCGGCATCGACGGGGCGGAGGCCACCCGTCGCATCCGCACCTCGAATCTGACCCCTGACGCGCCCCGCATCCTGGTCCTCACCACCTACGACACCGACGCCGACATCACCCGCGCCGTCGAAGCGGGCGCCACCGGCTACCTGCTGAAAGCCGAACCGCCGGACGAGCTCTACGCCGCCGTCCGGGCCGCCGCCGCGGGCCGCACCGCGCTGTCCCCGCCGGTCGCCAGCCGCATGCTGGCGCGGATGCGCTCGCCGAGACCCGCGCTCACCGACCGGGAGAAGGACATCCTCGCGCAGCTGGCGCAGGGGCTCGGGAACCGCGACATCGCGAAGCAGTTGTTCATCAGCGAGGCCACGGTGAAGACCCACCTCGGGCGCATCTACGACAAGCTCGGGGTGGACACGCGCGCTGGAGCCGTTGCGGTGGCTAAGGAACAGCGGTTGCTGGGCTAAGGCGTCAGGTGCTGGGGCGAAGTCTCAGTCCGCCAGCGCGAGCAGAAGCCGGGCACGCTCCGAAGCCGCCACGATCCGTGCCGGATCACTGCCGGCGGACAGCAGCTGCGCCAGGACGCGATGCGCCAGGCATGCGCGGAACGTCGCCTCGTCGGACGCGGCGACGGCGGCGCGCGCCAGGCTGTCGACGGCGGTCCTCGGCGCGCCGCCGATCACCGAGGCCAGCAGGGCCGTCAGATCGATGGTGCGCGTGCCCCGGCCGAAGCCCTCCAGGTCGATGACGGCCGAGAGCGCGCCGCCGCGGGCGAGCAGATTCGCGATGCTGAGGTCGCCGTGGACGAACTCCGTGCTCGGCAGTGCGGGGACCGGATGCGGGACCAGCGCGAGGGCGCGCGCGGCGAGGCCGGCCAGGTCCGGGTGGAACTCGTGCTCGGTGATGCCGCCGTTCAGGAACAGGGTGATCATCGCCGACCAGTCCCGGTCGGGGCGCGGCCGGACGTCGGCTTGCAACTCGATGGCGGCGGCTGCTCGGGCGAGGACGTCGGGGGACGGCGGGGCCTGCTCGGCGTCGGGGGCGAAGGCGGTGACCAGGAAGTGGCGCTCGCCGCCTTCACGTCCGACGCCGAGCGGGCCGTGGGCGAGGATCGGCGGCGTCGGATAGCCGGCCGCGCTCAGCGCGGCGGCCAACGGTTCCAGGGCTTCGAGTTGCGGGCCCCACCACGCGCCGTCCTTGACCTTCGCCACGGCCCGGTCGTCGCCGGAACCGAGGAGCTGGACGCTGTCGGTGCGCCCGCCGGCCAGGCGTCCGAGCACGGTCCAGGAACGTCCGGTGGCGCGGTTGACGGCGCGGAGGTCGTCGGGGATCAGACCGGCGGGTTGCTGTGCGCTGTCCTGGTTCGCCGACACGTGCAACAGGCGGTATCCCTGCTTCGACGCCGCGCGCTCGGCCGGGAAACCGGTGTCGGTGAGCCAGGTGTGCAGGGCGTCGGCGCCCATCGACTGTTTCAGGACGAGGTAGGCGTCGCCGCCGTGGGCCAGGCGGCGCAGCCAGCTGTCGAGCAGCTCCTGCATCGAGGAGCGGCCGATCTTGACCGGCGGATGCGAGTAGATGCGGTCGAAGCGCAGGGCCGCGGGCACCGTCTCCGGTTCGGCGACGACGACGTTGCGCGCGCCGGCCGAGGCGGCGTTGCGCGCGGTCAGGGCCAGGGCTCGCCGGTTGACGTCCACGGCCCACAGCCCGGCGTCGGGCTGCCGCACGCCCATCGCCACGGCGATCGGGCCGTAGCCGCACCCCAGATCGACGACGCCGGTGCACGCCGCGGGGGCCGGCGCGTGCCGGACCAGGATGCCGGTGCCCCGGTCCACGCGCTGGGCGCCGAACACGCCTTCCGCGCTGACCAGCGGTAGTGGTTCGGCGCGGCCGGGGACGTCCAGGGTCACGACGCGCTCGCGCGCGGGACCGTCGGGCTCGGCTCGCCAGTACTCACCACCCATGGCGCGAGTGTCGCAGGGTTCGGGGGATCGGGCATCCGGTTAAGCCGTCCGGATCGGTGGGGCGCCGGATCAGTGCAGCCCCGACCCACCCATGGAGTCCGGATCAGTAAGGTTCAGCCGTGACCTCGGATGAGACGGGCCCATCGGGCCAGACCTGCCAGACCTGGTTGATCGTCGGCCTCGGCAACGGCGGATTCTGGTTCGCCGGAACGCGCCACAACGCGGGCTTCTCAGTGGTCGAACATCTCGCGGAGCGCGTCGGCGCCAGGTTCCGCTGGGCCGGACCGCGGTGCCGGGTCGCGGAGATCGAGCTGGCCGGGCAGCCGGTCGTGCTGGCCAAGCCGCTGTGGAACATCAACAAGTCGGGCGGGCCGGTCGCGGCGTTGATGCGGGCGCGGCGGGTGGGGGCGATGCGGATGGTCGTGGTGCAGGACGATCTGGACTTCCCCTTCGGGAAGGTGTTGCTCAAGCGCGGCGGGGGCGCGGGCGGCCACAACGGGGTGCGGTCGGTGTCGGACACCGTGAAGAGCCACGAGTACACGCGGCTGCGGTTCGGCGTCGGGCGGCCGGCGAAGGGGCAGAAGATGGGCCGGTTCGTGCTCGGGAAGTTCGCCGACGCGGAGCGGGAGCAGATGCCCGCTTTGCTCGACCGGTGCGCGGACGCGGTGGAGATGTTGGTCGAGCAGGGGTTGTCCCGGGCGCAGACGGCGTTGCACACCGGGCAGCGTTAGGGGTTTCAACGGCCCCTGAGACCGTTCCGCAACCCGCGACAACTGGTCGAAGCCACCCTGTCGTGACAGCGTGTCAGGGTGAGCGAATCAGGGGATTGGGCGGCGCCTGGTTACACGGAGATCCGGGAGCTGGGCTCGGGGGCCACGGGGCGCGTCGTCCTCGCGCGCGAGGACGCGGGCGGACGGCTGGTGGCGATCAAATACCTGGCTGCGCGCCTGGTGGGGGACCATGTCTTCGCCGAGCGCTTCCGGCGCGAGGCCGAGCTCATGGCGCTGGTGCGGGACCCGAACGTGGTCGAGGTGTACGGGCTCGTGATCGCCCCCGACGGCCGGGGCGTCGCGCTGGTGATGGAGGCGGTCGAGGGACCGACACTGCGGACGCTGCTGGGCCGCGGCCACGGCTCGCCGGAGGCGGCCCTGTCGCTGCTGCGCGGGTCGCTGCTGGGGCTCGCCGCCGCCCACGACCGGGGCGTGGTGCACCGCGACTACAAGCCGGACAACGTGCTGGTGGACGCACGCGGCCGCAGCAAGCTGACGGACTTCGGCATCGCCTCGCCGGCGTGGCAGGGCGCGCCCGCCGAGGGAACGCCGGCCTACATGGCGCCCGAGCAGTGGAACGGCTACCCGCCGGCGCCCGCGTCGGACATGTACTCGGCGGCGGTGGTCTTCTACGAGTGCCTGACCGGCGTACGGCCCTTCCGCTCGGAAACCCTGGCCGAGCTGCGCACCCTGCACGAGTCGGCGAGGCCGCCGCTGGACCAGATCCCGCCACCGGTCCGCGCGCTGCTGGAGCGGGGACTGGCGAAGTACCCGGACCAGCGGTACGGGGACGTGCGCACCTTCCTGGCCGACGTCGAGGCGGCCGCGTTCGCCGGGTACGGCGCGGACTGGCTGGAGCGCGGTGTCAGGGACCTGGCTTACGTCGCGGCGGGCCTGGTCGCGGCGCTGCCGTTGCTGGCGCTGGCCGCGGGGACTACGGCGGGGACGATCGGGGTTGCGGGGGCGGCGGGCGCGGCCAGTGCGGTTGGGGCGGGGACAGCGGGCGCCGTAGGTGCTGGCGGTGCTGCGGGCGGCGCGGCCAGTGCGGTCGGAGCCGGTGCGGCAGGCGTGGGCGGAGCCGGTGTCGGTGCCGGGGCTGCCGGCGGCGCGGCTGGTGCGGGCGCAGGCGCTGCCGGAGCCGGTGCTGGTGCCGCAGGCCAAGCAGGCATCCAAGGCGCCATCCAAGCCGGCCAGGCCGGAGGCCAAGCCGTCACACAAGCAGCCGGCCACGCCGCCACCCAAGCCGCCGGTCACCTCGGTGCCCAAGCCGCCGGCCACGGTGCCGCGGCCCAAGCCTTCGGCGGCGTCGCGGCCGGTCACGGTGCCGCCGCGGCACAGACCTTCGGGCGGGTCGGCCACGTCGTCGCGGGCCATGCCGCCGTGCACGGCTCCACCGCCGCCGGGCAGGTGCTCGGCGACGCCTCCGGCCATGCGGCACAGGCCGCGCAGCACACGCGCCGGGCCGCGCGTTGGACTCGGCACGGTGCCAAGCTCATGCACGGCAAGGCGCTCGTGGCCACCGTCGCGACCGTGACGGTCGCCGCGGCCGGGACCGGGGTCGTGGTGGCGACGGCGGGGAGTGGCGGTGATGCGAAGACCTCTGTGGCGCAGGCGGAGGAGTCGGCGTTGCACGCTTTCGGGCGCGGCGACTATGCGGCCATGTGCGGGGAGATGAGTGCGGCGATGCTCAAGATGTACTCCGGGTCGGCGGGATGTCTGAAGATCATGGCGAGTGCCAATGGCTTCGTGTCCACCGTCGGTGCCTCGCTCGCCGATCAGCGCAAGGCAGCTAGTGCGGCGACCGTGGATGCTTCGCAGGTCACTGTCACCGGCGACACCGCTGTGGTGCCGGCCTCGGCGGTGCACGGGGACTTCGGCGACATCACGGTCATGGGGCAGAGCGTGCAGTTCCACATCAACGACGTCACCTGGGTGAAGGAGGACGGCCGTTGGAAGATCGGGATGCCCAAGAACCTGCCCAGTGTTCTGCCGACGGTCTTCCCGACCGACTTCCCCACGGACTTCCCGACGAACTTCCCCACGAACTTCCCGACCGATCTGCCGACCGACTTCCCGACTAACCTGCCGACCGACTTCCTGAGCGACCTCCCCACCGATCTCCCGACAGGCCTCCCCACCGGCTGACCGACATCACCAATTGGTAACGCCCGCAACGCCCCCGCTCGGGGACCCCGTTCTACACCGTATGAGCCGTGTCCCCAAAGCACCCGGCGGCGGACTGCCGGGCCTGGTCGGCAAGCGTGCGATCGCCCAGCGCATGCTCCTGCTGGCCGCCCTGGCGGTGCTCCTGCCCGCGCTCGTCCTGGTCACGCTCATCCGCATGCACGGCACCACCGCCGAGCGTGACGGCGTCCGCAAAGCGCTCAGCACCCTGCCCGACAGCGAGCGCACCGTCACAGCGCTCTACAACATCGGATCGCGCTTCCCCGCCGACCCGACCACGCGCGTGGCCTTCCTGGCCGGCATCGAGCAGCAGATCCACGCCGCCTTCACCGGGGTGGACGTCGATGTCGACCAGGAGACCGCGACCGCCCCCTACGGCGTCACCGGTACCGATGGAAGCAGCGCGGGGAATCAGGCAACGTACTCGGTCTACTTCCTCGGCTCCAACGAGGCCACCAAGCACGCCCGCCTCGTCTCCGGCACCTGGCCCGCCCCGGCCCCCGCCGGTGCGCAGCCCGGCACCGGCACCGCCTCGGGCACCGAGTTCGAAGCCGCGGTCCCGCAGGTCGCCGCCACCGCCAACCACTGGAAGGTCGGCGACGAGGTCGACACCCGGGCGCGCATGGACGGCGCGATGCAGCGCTTCAAGATCGTCGGCGTCTACGACCCGGTCGACACCTCCGGCGGCTTCTGGCAGGCCGAGGCCTACAAGGGCGCCGGCAAGGGCCAGGAGGACCTGCCCACCTTCGGGCCGGCGTTCGTCGACCCGAGCGTCACCGCCGGCCGGCTGCTGGAGGTCCGCCAGGAGACGGTGCTCGCGGCCCCGGACTTCAGCACCATCCAGACCGGGCCGGCCTCCACCCTGCAGAACCGCCTCGCGGTCCTCGACGCCTACCTGGCCGGCGCGGCGAACGCCGTCGACACCGACATCCACACCACGGTCGTCGACCCGCTCACCGCGCAGACCCAGGGCATCGACGGCGACCTGCGCATCAGCAGCCGTCTGAACCTGCTGCCGGTGGTCGAGCTCGCGCTGCTGGCGCTGACCGCGCTGGTCCTGACCACGCGCCTGCTGTCCGAGCACCGGCGGGAGACCGACGGCCTGCTGCGCGCCCGCGGCGCGTCGGTGCGCGGGCTGCTGCGCATCGGGATGACCGAGGGCCTGCTGCTCACCGCCCCGGTGGCGGCCGTCGCGCCTTTCCTGGCAAGGGTTCTGGAGCGCGGTCTGACCTCCAGCCGGTGGTCCGCCGCGCACGACAGCGCCCCGCCGATCTCCTCCGGCCTGTGGGCCGTCGTCCTGGTCGGCGCGCTGATCACGTTGCTGCTGCTGACCTTGGTGCCGGTGACGTCCTCGGCCAGCTTCGTCGGCGTCAAGCGCGAACGCAGCCGCTCACAGGTGCGCACCGCCGTGCAGCGCACCGGCGCGGACGTGGTCGTGGTCCTGCTCGGCGCGGCCGCGCTGTGGGAGCTCACGCGCTTCGGCGACGACCCCTCCCACAACGGCCCGCTCAGCCTGCCGCAGGTGGTCGCGCCGTCGGTGCTGCTGCTGGCCGGATCGCTGGTGCTGCTGCGGGTGCTGCCGCTGATCGTCGGTCCGCTGGAGTACGTGGCCGCGCGACGCCGGGCCGCGGTCGTGGCGCTGGCCGGGTGGCGCGTGGGCCGCATGGCCCGGACCTACGCCGCGCCGATGGCCCTGCTGATCATGGCGGTCGCGGTCGGGACGCAGGCCACGGTGTTCCTGGCCTCGGCGGACCGCTCCGCCGCTGATCAGGGTGCGCACTTGGTCGGCGCCGACGTCCGCGCCGCCGACATCCCCGGCGGGCATCTCGGCGTCAGCGGATCGTTCGCCGCCGTGCCGGGGACCGCCGCCGGGTTCGCCGCCGCCCGCGAGAACCTCTCCTTCGGATCCGGGACCGTGCAGCTGCCGGTCGACGTCCTGGGCCTCGACCCGGCACGCTCGGCGGGGGTCGTGGATCTGCGCTCCGATCTGGCCGGCAAGACCTGGCCCGAGCTGTCCGCGGGGCTGGCGGCGCGCGGCTGGGACCAGGACGGGCTGTCCGGGGGCGTGCCCTTGCCCGGCAAGCCGACCAGGCTGGCGATCGACGTCCGGTACCAGGCGCAGAGCGCGCATCCGACCGAGCCCGGCAGCCTCGGCGCGCTCGATGTCCAGGCCGAGGTGGTGGACGCCTACGGCGTCGGCTCCGTCGTGGACTTCGGCGGTCTCCCCGCCGCGGACGGCCAGACCCACACCCTCAGCGCGCAGGTCGCCGCCGAGGGCGGCACCATCGCCTATCCGCTGCGGATCACGGGTCTGTCGATCACGTACAACGCACCGCTGTGCGCGACCTACAGCTCGCAGGGCACTGTCGATCCGAACTGCAGCGTGCAGGCCGGCGGTCAGGGCAACGGCGAAAACATCACCATGGACGTCGGCAACCTGACCGCCGACGGACAGCCGGTCTCGCTGCCCGCCGGGGTCCAGGCGCACGCGGTCGGCGAGACGCAGCCCGGCAGCACCGATTCGGACACCTCGGGGACTGTTGCCGCGCCGAACGCCTACCAGGTCGGCACGACCTCCGGCTCCGGGCTCGTGCACTTCACCGAGTACTCCGGCTTCGGCGCCGACACCTCGCCGATCGTCACCCACACCCTGGACCTGTCCCGCTCCGCCGCCTCCTCCGCCGACGTCCCGGCCCTGGCCTCCGCCCAGCTGCTGAACACCCTCGGCCTGAAGGTCGGCGACTCCTACACCACCAAGGCGTTCGGGGCCGAGGTGCGCCTGCACTTCGTCGGCTTGGTGACCGCGATGCCCGCGCCGTACCGGATCGGGAATCCGGCTCCCGGCGCCCCGGCAGAGAACGCGGCGCTGGTCGTGCCGATCGGATTCCTGGATCGCGCGGACCTGATGGTCAAGGCGGTGGACGAGCAGATCGAGTGGTGGGCCAAGGCCGCCGGGGACACCACGCCGGCGCAGCTTGCCGACCGCTACCGCGCGGTGCACAACGGCGCCCTGGTCTCCGCGCCGACCGTCACCGACCGCACCAGCCAGGCCGCGGTGATCCGGGACGACCCGATCCGCAGCGCCATGAAGCTGACGCTGGTGATCGCGGCCGGCGCGGCGCTGCTGTTCATCCTCATCGGGTTCGCGCTGCACTCCGTCATCGCGCTGCGCGAGCGCACCACCGAACTCGCCCTGCTCAACGCCCTGGGACTGTCCCGGCGCCGCACCGCCGCGATGCTGCTGGCCGAGAACCTGCTGCTGGTGGTCCTCGGCATGGTCGGCGGCGGGGCGCTGGCGGTGCTCACGATCCGATCGGAACTGCCCTTGCTGATCCTCACCGATTCCGGACAGGTGCCGATCCCCAAACCGGTGGCCGTGGTGGACCTGCCGGCCCTGGCCGGGGTCGGCGCGGTGGCCGCCGTGCTGCTGCTCGGGCTGGTCGCGCTGGTCTCGCTGACCCGGCGCTCGGACGGCGTGGGCGGCACGCTGCGCCTGGGGGAGGACGGCCGATGAGGACGCCGCGCTGGTTCGCCGAACTCGGCCCGGCCCGCCTGGTGCTGGCCGCGCTGGCGCTGTTGGCCGCCGGGACGGCCGCCGTCGCGGTGGTGGTCCCGGCCGACACCAAGAAGTCCGACGCCTTCACCGTCAGTTCCCTGATAGGCCAGGCGCCCTGGTCGCACCGCGATCTGGTGTTCTCCGGCCCGCCGGTCTCCACCGACGCCGCGTACCCGAAGACCGCGTCCGACATCTCCTCGGTCGCGGCGTCGAACCTGGCCGCGCTGCCGGACGCCCTGAAGAAGCTGGTGTCGCAGACCTCGATCACGCGGCAGTACGACCACCTGCTGCCGGCCGTGAACCCGCCGGCCCACCTCGCCAACCCCGCCTGGCTGCGCTTCGACTGGGCGCCGCAGCTGGACGACAAGGTGCGCTGGATCGCCGGGGGGACGCCGGGCAAGGAAGCGGAACAGGACGTCTTCAACAGCTCCGACGGGTTCCTCACCGGCGTGAAGATGACGGTGCCGATCGCGGTGTCCGAGGCGACGGCGGACCGGCTCGGCCTGACCGTCGGCACGGTCGTGGCGACGGACACCACCGGCACCGGGACCGGCCCGGGCAACCACGTCGCGTTCACGATGTCCGTCCAGGTCGCCGGGATCTTCGCGCCCGCCGCCGGGGTCGGCGCGGACGACCCGCTGTGGCACATCGCCACCAAGCGCGATCCGGTGCTGACCACGGAGTGCCTCAACTTCAAGTGCGAACAGTCGGTCACCGTGTGGGAATCGGACGTGTTCGTCAGCCGCCCCGACGCGATCGCGTCGATCTCGGCCGGCGCCCGCGTCGGCGAGTACACGACGGTCTA
Organism: Catenulispora sp. MAP12-49; assembly: GCF_041262705.1. Taxonomy (NCBI): domain Bacteria; kingdom Bacillati; phylum Actinomycetota; class Actinomycetes; order Catenulisporales; family Catenulisporaceae; genus Catenulispora; species Catenulispora sp. MAP12-49. The sequence goes on from NZ_JBGCCP010000015.1 coordinate 208,764, forward strand.
CGACTACGTCGTCGACCCCTCCCGCCTGACGCCCGCGGTGCTGTCGGCCGTCGGCCCGGCGCTGGACCAGGCGACGCTCGGGGTCAGCGACCTCAAGGGCGGCGTCGAGCTGAACACCGGGCTCAAGGACCTGGCCGCGGGCGTCCTGAGCACCCAGTCCGACAGCCACCAGCTGTCCGCCGTCGTGCTCGGCGCGCTGTCCGCGGGCGCGCTGGCGGCGCTGTTCCTCATGCTGCGCCTGACGGTGCTGCGGCGGGCCCTGTTCGTCGCGCTGTACCGGGCCCGCGGCGCCTCCCCGGTCCGGCTGGCGCTGCGCCACGCGACCCAGGTCGCGGCGGTCGTGGCGGTGTTCGCGGTCCTCGGGGCGGCCGGCGCGGTCCAGGCCGGGCACGGCACGCTGCGCGACCCGGCCGCGTGGTCCGGCGTGGTGCTGGTGACGCTGCTGACGTTCGGCATGGTCGGCTACTCGGTGCTCCGGGCCGGGGACCGCGTCGTGTCGGCGCGCCACGAGGCGGTCGGCGACACCGCGCGGGTCCGGCGGATCGTGCGCGACATCGGCCTGCTGCTGGCGGCCGGCGGCGCGCTGGCCGTCTACCGCAGTCAGGGCTCTGCGACCGCGAACGGCTCGATCGACTGGATCGCGGTGGCCGCCCCGGCGCTGCTGGCCTTCGCCGCCGGGATCGCCGCGGTGCGGCTGGTGCCGGCCTTGTTCGGGCCGGCGGTCCGGCTGCTGGCACGGCGCCGCAGCGTCGTCGGGTTCGTGGCGGCGGCGCTGTCCGGGCGCCGGGTGCGCGTGGTCGCGGCCCCGCTGGCCGGCCTGGTCGTCGTGGTCGCGGCCGGGATGTTCGCCGCCGGCTACGACGCCGCGGTGCAGCAGAAGGTGCGCGACGACACGGTCCGGTCCGTCGGGGCCGCGGCACAGGTCGACGCCCTGCCGGTCGGGTCGGTGTTCCCCGACGACTTCGCGGCCGAGGCTGAGAAAGTGCCCGGTGTGCGCGGCGTCTTCACCGGCCGCGCGGACGTCGGCGGGATCGCGCAGATCACCGACGAGGGCACCCCCGAGCCGCGGCCGATCACGGTGATCACCGTCGAGCCGGAGGCCTTCCGGAAAGCCGCTGCGGCAGCGCTGAGCGACGCTTCGGCGCGCGGGCAGCAGGTCCCGGCGAGCTGGCCGGTGCCCCCGAAGGCGGACGGGACCGTGACCGTGCTGGCCTCGCCGGGCCTGGCCGGTCTGTACAGCGGGTCGGTGTCGGTGTCCGAGACGGCCGGCTCGTTCAAGGCCGTCATCGGGGCGTACGCCGACGTGCCGCTGGCCGACTCCGTCGAGAACGTGGGCGGGACCGACTACGTCGTGGTGCCGGCCGGCGAGGTGCCGATGGTCGACCCCGGCAAGCCGAACGTCGCGTGGTTCGGTGCCGGCACCGGGTCGGTCTCGGCCTCGGCGCTGCGCGCGCTGCCCGGGGTGACGAAGGACTTCGACGTCACGATGCTGGCGGACGCGCAGTCCCAGGTGTACGCCGAGGGACGGGTGTCGGCGGCGCGGGACGTGTTCCATCTCGTCGAAGCACTCTGTGTCGGCTACTTCGCGTTGTGCCTGCTGCAGTTGCTGACCGCGACGCGGGCCGTCAGCCGTGACAGTGCTCTGCTTCTGCAGGTGTTCGGCCTGCGCGCGGTCCGCAGCCGGCTGGTCGCGATGCTGGTGCCGTTGCCGGTCGCGGTGCTCGCGGTCGCGGCCGGACTCGGCATGGGAGCCGGGCTCTCGCCGCTGCTGGGCTCGCGGAGCCGCGGTCCGGCGGGAGGGGCCGGAGGGACCGGGGACTCCGTGGTGGCGACCGGATCGATCGGCTGGGACTGGGCCGTGCCGGTCGTGGCGGTGGTGCTCGCGATGACGGTCGGGGGCGTGCTGCTGGACCAGATGCTGCGGCGGCCGATCGAGTTGTCCGTGCGGTTGCGGGACGCTGAATTCGAGTAGCAGGCCGGGATTCGGGCGGACCCGAGTCGGTGGCGGCTGGTAGAAAGTCTCGCGTCGGAACCAGCCGCCTGAAGGGGTCCCCGTGATCGCAAGCGAGTGTGTCGAACTACAGGGGTGGGGCGGACTGCCCGTATTCACCATGCCCGACGCGGATCCCGAGGCGAACCACGACTGGCCCGCCGGTGCCGAGAACCCCGCCGACGTCGAGATTCCCGCCGACGTCGAGGAGTGGGCCTGGCGCCTCGAGGTCGGCGACTATCGCGGCCTGCCTTACCCGGCGCGCTTCGACGCCTTCCTGCACGCTGTGGACACCACCAGGATCAGCGCTTTCATCATCGGCAACTGGATCACCGACGACGATCACGATCGCGACGCGGCCGACGTGTTCGCGCCGCTGATCGCCGCCGCCGACCGGTTCCCGAACCTGCGACACCTGTTCCTCGGCGACATCGTGGCCGAGCAGAACGAGATCTCCTGGATCCACCAGAGCGACCTGACGCCGCTGCTGCGGGCCTTCCCGAAGCTGCTGACGTTCGGCGTCCGGGGCAGCGAGAACCTGGGGTGGGAGCAGCGCGCGTACCCCGAACTCAGGGAGCTGACGTTCCAGAGCGGCGGCCTGCCGCCCGAGGTGGTCCGGGCCGTCGCCGGCTCGGAGTTCCCGGAGCTGACCGACCTGGAGCTGTACCTCGGCGACGAGGAGTACTTCGGCGGCTCGGAGATCGCCGACCTGGCCGGCATCCTGGCCGGTGCCGGCTTGCCGAAGCTGCGCTACCTGGGCCTGCGGGACGCCGAGAACGCCGACGAGGTCGCCGCGGCGGTCGCGCACGCCCCGATCGTGGCCCGGCTGGAGGTGCTCGACCTGTCGCTGGGCACGCTCGGCGACGAGGGCGCGGCCGCGCTGCTGGCCGGGCAGCCGCTGACCCACCTGAAGAAGCTCGACCTGCACCACCACTTCATCTCCGAGCCGATGCAGGAGCGGCTGCGCGAGGCGCTGCCCGGCGTGGAGCTGGACCTGTCCGGACAGGAGGAGCCGGACGACTGGGACGACGGCGAGGAGCACCGGTTCGTCGCGGTCGCCGAGTAGGCGGGCCGGGCGGGGATGGCGGGGATGGCGGGGATGGAGTTCGGGGGAGGCCTCGCGTCGCGGATCGAATGCCGTGGCGGCGTCGCGTTCGAGCAGGCCTTCGAGGACTTCGTGGAAGCGGTCGACACGACGCGGGTGGCCGCTCTGGTCATCGGCCGCTGGGGCGAGGTCTCGCACGCGGACGGGTACCCGGGCCGGCTGCTGGCCGAGAACGCGGAACGGTTCCCGGCGTTACGCGCGCTGTTCCTCGGCGGCGGCGACGGCGACGAGATCGTGTACATCGAGCACGCCGACCTCACGCCGATCCTCGATGCGTATCCGGGATTGGAAGAACTCTGGGTCCGCGGTACTCCCGACCTTTCGCAGGAGTCGCCTCGACATTTCGATGCGATGCGGCATACGGGACTCCGCCGCCTGGTGCTGCAATCCGGCGGCCTCCATCCCGAGGCGATACGCGCGCTCAGCGAGTGCGATCTCCCGGAGCTGCGGCATCTGGAGCTGTATCTGGGGCATCCCGACTGGTGCGGATGGGCCGAGCCGGAAGACCTCGCCTGGCTCCTGGCCGGTGGGACCTTCCCGCAGCTCGAGCACCTGGGCATTCGCAATTCCCTGATCCAGGACGAGATCGCGGCGGCGCTGGCGCACGCGCCGATCGTGGCCGGGCTGCGGGTGCTCGATCTGTCATTGGGCGCGCTCGGCGACGACGGCGGGGAGGCGTTGCTGCACGGTCAGCCGCTGGACCATCTCGCCGCGCTGGATCTGCACCATCACTACTTCTCTGAAGCTATGCAAGACCGGCTGCGTACCGCGTGGCCGGGGGTGGACGTCGATCTGTCCTGGCACCGGACAGCCGACGAATCGGGCCGCAGGTATGTCGGAATCGGGGCGTGAGTATGAGTTTCGTGGAATATCTGGAGACATTCGGCGGGCTGCCGGTGGTCGCGTTCTCGCCGCACCCGGAGGCGGCGATACCGGAGGTGACCGGAGACGTCGCGTTGCGCATCGACTGCTACTACGACGACGACCACGGCAGTTGGGCCGATGACTGGTTCGAGTTCGAGGACATCTGGGAGCGGTTCCTGGCGACCGTCGACACCACCCGGGTGACCGCGCTGACCATCGGAATGTGGAGCGAGTACATGGGCAACGGGGACTACCCGGTGGCCGAACTGCTCGCCAAGAGTGCCGACCGGCTCCCGGCCCTGCGTGCGCTGTTCCTCGGTGACATCTTCGAGGGCGGCGACGGCGGTTCGGACACCGCCTACATCGAGCATGGCGACCTCGCTCCCATACTGCGTGCGTATCCGCGGTTGGAAGAGTTGTGGGTGCGCGGCTGCCCGGAACAGGAGTCGTTGTATTTCGAGCCGCTCCGCCACAGCGCGTTGCGCAAGCTGGTCTTCGAATCCGGCGGCCTGCCGCCGACCGTGATGCGGACCGTCGGCGAATGTGACCTCCCCGCGTTGCGGCACCTCGAGTTCTACTTCGGCGACCCCAATTACGGCGGGGACGCGACGCCCGCGGATGTCGAATGGCTGCTCAGCGGACAGCACTTCCAGAACCTGAAGCACCTCGGCCTGCGCGACTCCGTGATCCAGGACGAGATCGCCGCCGCGGTCGCGCACGCGCCGATCGTCTCCCGGCTCACGACGCTGGACCTGTCCCTGGGCACGCTGGGCGACGAGGGCGCGGCCGCGCTGCTCGCCGGCCAGCCGCTGACCCATCTGGCCAAGCTGGACCTGAACCACCACTACATCTCCGCGGCGATGCAGGACCGGCTGCGCGCCGCGTGGCCCGGCGTCGACGTCGATCTGTCCGATGCCCAGAACGAGTCCCGAGGACGCCGCTACATCGCGGTGGCGGAGTGAGCATGTCCTTCTCCCATCACATCACCGAGTTCGCCGGCTGGCCGGTCGTCGACTTCCCCGCCGATCCGGAGCTGGACACGCCGGCCGAGGCCGCCGATCCCGGTGCCGTGGCGTGGCGCCTGGACTGCAACAAGGACGAGTATTTCGACGTCGATTTCCCCGAGCTGCTCGCGGACTTCCTGGACCGGGTGCCGAGCACCGCGGTCGAGGCGCTGGTCACCGGACAGTGGGTGGAGTGGTGCGAGGACGACTGCACCGTCGTGGACGACCTGGTCGCCGTCGCCGGCCGGCTGCCGTCGCTTCGGGCGTTGTTCGTCAACGACCTGGTCGACGAGCAGAGCCAGCCGTCTTGGATCTACGTGCCGCAGCTGACTCCGTTGCTGGAAATCTTTCCCCAGCTGGCCGAGCTCTGGGTCCGGGGTACGCCCGACGGCATGGTCAGAGACGACGCGACCAGACCTCTGATAGCACCCGCCAAGCACGCCGCGCTGCGCACGCTGGTTCTCCAGTCCGGCGGCCTTCCCGCGAGCACGATCCGCGCGCTGGCCGAGTGCGAGTTCCCCGAGCTGACGCATCTGGAGATCTACCTCGGCCACCCGAGATACGGCGGCGACGCGACGATCGAGGATCTGGCCCCGCTGCTCGAGGCCGGCCGTTTTCCCCGCCTGCGGCACCTCGGCCTGAAGGACTCCATGATCCAGGACGAGGTCGCGGCAGCGGTGGCCCGGGCGCCGATCGTGGCCCAGCTGGAGTCGCTGGACCTCTCGCTCGGCACCTTCGGCGACGAGGGCGCGGCGGCGCTGCTGGCCGGACAGCCGCTGGACCATCTGCGCGAGCTCGACCTCGGGCACCACTACCTCTCGGCGCCGATGCAGTCCCGGCTGCGGCAGGCCTGGCCGTCCGTGCGGATCGGCTTGGCGGACGAGCAGCAAGAGGACGGGTGGGGCCGGTACATCGCGGTGGCCGAATGACGGCCTCGGCCTCGCGCGATCCGGCCGTCCCGTTGCGCTTCGCGGTCGTCGGCAATCCGGACAACCGCCGGGTGCAGCTCTTCGCCGACGCTGTCCGCGAAGAAGGGCTGCCCGAGCAGCGGATCGTCGCGTGGCTCGACGTGCTGCGCGGGGACGCCGAATTCCACGCCGGCGAGCTGGTCCGTGTCGACTCCCCTGGCGAGGACGCCGAGGTGGCCCGGCTGCTGCACGGCGCGGACGGGCCGGTCGACATGTACCGGGTCGAGGGCACGCGCCGGTGGTATCAGGGCTTTACGACCGCGGTGGAGAAGCTGGAGCACGCGATCGACACCGCCGGCGCGGTCCGGCTGTTCACAGCCCGGGAAGTCGCCACGGCCTTCGACAAGCAGGCGACGCATGCGCTGTTGGCCGAGGCCGGGGTGCCGGTGCCGCCTGTCGCGGCGACGGACGGCTCGGAGTCGGCGTTCATCAAGATCCGGCACGGTTCCTCGGCTTCCGGCGTCGTCGCGCTGACGGTGCGCGGGCCCCGTCGGCGTGCGGTGACCTCGGCGGAGATGGTGCGCACCGAGGCCGGTATCGAGCTCTACAACTCGCTCAGGGTCCGCACCTACCTTCGCGACCCCGACATCGACGACCTGCTGGGCGTCCTGGCCCTCGACGGTCTCCACGCCGAGCAGTGGGTCCGCAAACTGAGCATGGCCGGCCGGGAGTGCGACCTGCGCGTCGTCACCGTCGGCGGTCGCGCGACCCACGCGGTCGTGCGGACGAGCACGTCCCCGATGACCAACCTGCACCTCGGCGGGCAACGCGGCGACCTGGCACGGTTCCGGGTGCTGGTCGGGGACGAGCGCTGGCAGGCGATCCTGGACCTCGCGGAGTCGGCGGCGGCGTGCTTCCCGGGCGTGCACTGCCTCGGGATCGATGTGCTGCCGGGCGCCGACGGCCTCGATCGCATCGGCGAGGTCAACGCTTACGGCGACCTCCTGCCGAACCTCATGGGACTTCCGGGCACCCCCGGGGAAGGCGTCGGTACCTACGGCGCACAAGTTCGTTCACTGATAGGCCGTTACGCACCATGACCATGCGAGACATCGTCGGGAGTCACGACCTCCTGTTCGTCACCCTCGACACCCTTCGCTACGACGTCGCCGTCGAGGAGCTGGCCGCCGGCCGGCTGCCGAACCTGGCCCGGGTGCTGCCGGAGGGGTGGGAGCGCCGGCACACGCCGGGTTCGTTCACCTTCGCCGCGCACTCCGCGTTCTTCGCCGGCTTCCTGCCGACGCCGGACGCGCCGGGCCGGCATCCGCGGCTGTTCGCCGCGCGCTTCGGCGGCAGCGAGACCACGGCCGAGGACACCTGGGTGTTCGACGAGCCGGACCTGGTGGCCGGGCTGCGCAAGGCCGGGTACCGGACGGTCTGCGTCGGGGGAGTGGGATTCTTCAACCCGGAGAGCCGGCTCGGGCAGGTGCTGCCGGGCTACTTCGACGAGGCGTACTGGTCGGCGGCGACCGGGGTGACCGATCCGGACTCCTTCGCCAACCAGATCGCGGTGGCCGAGCAGGTGGTCGCGGCGCAGCCGGACGACCAGCCGCTGTTCCTGTTCGTGAACGTCCCGGCGCTGCACCAGCCGAACTGGTTCTACCTCGACGGTGCCATCAGGGCTGCCGGGGCCGGGGCTGCGGCCGGTGACACGCGCGCCTCCCACGCGGCGGCTTTGCGTTACGTCGACTCGCAGATCGGGCGGCTGTTCACCCTGATGGCGGCGCGCCGGGCCTGTTTCACCATCGTCTGCTCCGACCACGGCACCGCCTACGGCGAGGACGGCCATGTCGGGCACCGCATCGGCCACGACGTGGTGTGGACGGTGCCGTATGCGGATTTCGTGCTGCCGAAGGGATACGAGGGCTGATGCTGGACCGTCCCTACGAAGCCTACGTTTACGCCTACCCACATAAGACCGCGTATCGGCCACTCGCGCCGAAGCCCCTGCTGTCCGATGTGTGGCGCGGCGAGTCGCGTGATGCGTTGTCCTTTTATACGCACGTCCCGTTCTGCGAAGTCCGGTGTGGTTTCTGCAACCTGTTCACCCGGACCGGGGCGCCGGCGTCGCTGACCGAGGCGTACCTGGACGCCTTGGAACGGCAGGCGACCGCGGCCCGGGCGGCCTTGGACGACTCCGGTCCCGCGCCCCGCTTCGCCAACGCGGCGATCGGCGGCGGTACCCCGACGTATCTGAGCCCTGACGAGCTGACCAGGTTGTTCGACATCGCCGAGAAGGTGATGGGGGTCGGCCTCGGGACGATCCCGCTGTCGGTCGAGGCCTCGCCGGCCACCGCGACCCCGGACCGGCTGGCGGTGCTCGCCGAGCGCGGGACCACGCGGCTCAGCCTGGGCGTGCAGAGCTTCGACGACGTCGAGGCGCGCTCGGCGGTGCGGCCGCAGAAGGCGGCTGACGTCTTCGCCGCCCTGGACGCGGTGCGCGACGCGGCCATCCCGGTGCTGAACGTCGATCTGATCTACGGCATCGACGGCCAGACCCGCGAGTCCTGGCAGGCGTCCTTGCGGACGGCGCTGCGGTGGACGCCTGAGGAGATCTACCTTTACCCGCTTTATGTCCGGCCGCTGACCGGCCTCGGCCGTCTGAGCCTCGGTCACGACACCGAGTGGGACGCGCAGCGCCTGGACCTGTATCGCCACGGCCGTGATCTGTTGCTGGAGAACGGCTACGAACAGGTGTCGATGCGGATGTTCCGCCGCCTGGACGCCCCGGCCGTCGAGGGCGGCGAGGACTACGCGTGCCAGACGGACGGCATGATTGGCCTGGGCTGCGGTGCGCGGTCGTACACCGCCTCGCTGCACTACTCCTTTGATTACGCCGTTTCGGCCTCGGAAGTGCGCGGGATCATCGACGAGTACGTCGCCACCGGCGACTTCAGCCGCGCCGAGGTGGGATACCGGCTGGACGAGGACGAGCGTGCTCGCAGGATCCTGATCCAGTCGCTGCTCCAGGCGGACGGGATGGAGCGGGGTGACGCGGCGGAACGGTTCGGGGCCGAGCTGGCGCTGTTGAGCGATCGCGGGTTCCTGGCGTCGCTGCCGGACGGCCGGCTGCGGCTCACGGACGAGGGCCTGGCCTGGTCGGATTCGGTCGGCCCGATGTTCTTCTCCGAGCCGGTGCGGGCCGCGATGCGCGCCTACGAGCTGAGGTAGGGCCTTGATGGACCTGTCGATCCTCTATCGCGGCCCGTTGGCCAGTTGTGACTATGACTGCGGCTATTGTCCCTTCGCCAAGCGCCGGGATTCGCCGGAGACGTTGCGGGCCGACCGCGCGGCGTTGGAGCGGTTCGTCGCTTGGGTGACCGAGCAGACCGGGGACCGGATCAACGTGCTGTGCACGCCGTGGGGCGAGGGGCTGACGAGGAGCTGGTACCGGCGTGCTCTGGTCGATCTCAGCCGGCTCGGGCAGGTCGGCGAAGTGGCGATCCAGACCAACCTGAGCTCGCGGACCGCGTGGGCCTTGGAGGCGGACCTGGATTCGCTGGCGCTGTGGTGCACGTACCACCCGGACCAGGTGCCGTACGGGCGGTTCCTCGGCCGGTGCCACGAACTGCGGGACGGCGGTGTGCGGTTCAGCGTGGGGATCGTCGGGCTGCCCGAGCATCTGGAGGCGGCGCGGCGGTTGCGCGCCGACCTCCCCGATGAGGTCTACCTGTGGGTCAACGCCGCCGAAGGCCACACCTACACCGACGACGAAGCCGCGCCGTGGGCCGAGATCGATCCGCTGTTCCCGGTGTCGCGTTTCCCGCATCCCTCGCAGGGGCACGCCTGCCGGGCCGGAAAGTCGGTCATCTCGGTGAACGGCGACGGTGAGGTCTACCGGTGCCACTTCGTTTCGCGCACCGACCCCACCGAACGCCTGGGCAATCTCTACGACGGTTCATATCGCAAGGCTCTGATGCGGCGTGTCTGTCCTCTGGCGCAGTGCGATTGCCATATCGGCTATGTGCACATGCCGGAACTCGGGCTTTATGAGACGTTCGCCGGCGGGGTCCTGTCACGGATCCCCGCCGCGCTGCCCGTGCTCCCGGTGCTCCCAGTGCTCCCAGTGCTCCCGGTGGTCTCGGCGCTCTCGCCCGCGCTCAGGTCTGCTGGAGCGGCTGGTACTGGTCCTCCGTGAGCCCGAAGGTCCAGGCGACGCCGGCTTTCGCGGTCTGCATGCTGGGCGGCACGCGTAGGAAGTAGACGTTGAAGGTGCCGTCCGGCTCCGGCGAGGAGTTCACCACCTCGACCATGACGATGGACTCGTCGGTGCCCATCTCGATGCGCCACAGCTTGCCGGCCTCGTCCTCCTGGAGCGGCTCGGCGCCGGACTCCTTCAGGAAGCGCTCCGGGGTGTAGTGCTCGACCATCATCCGGCGGAGCTCGGCGTTCTCCTCCGCGCGGATGGACTCCGGCGTGGTTGTGGCCAGCCGCTGTCCGAACTCCTCGGTCAGCGGGGTGCCGCGCCAGGAGTACACGGCGAAGCCGTCGGACCAGACGACTGCCGGGCCGTCGCCGTGGTGCAGGCGGTCCTGGTCGTCCAGGCGGAGGGCCAGCGGGCGCTCGGTGAGGACGACCGCGTTCTCGAACGGCCACCACCAGCCGGCCGAGCGGGCCATCCGGGCCAGGCCCGAGGCCATGCCGGCGGCTTCGTAGAGCGGGAGCCAGGCGGCGTCGAAGGGGCCGTGGACCGCGTGGGTCAGGGCGACGCGCAAAGCGGTGCGCTCCGCGGCGTCGTCGGGGTCGGTCTGGTCGGCCTGGTCGGCCTGGTCCTCGACGGCGGCGGCGAAGCGGGTGATCAGGGTGCTGATCAGCGGCGCGATCTCGCCGCAGGACGCCTGCCAGACCCGGCCGAACTCGCGCGGTCCGAGGCGTTCGGCGAGCTCGGCGCGGCCCCGCGACCAGGTCAGGTCCCTGATGCGGTCGCGGGCCGGGGCACCGAGGCGGTCGGCCTCGGAGATCACCAGCCGCGCGGCCTCCAGCGGGGAGCGGCACCAGATGATCCGGGGCGCCGGTGCGTCGGGCAGCGCCTCGGCGTACAGACGCAGCACCTCTTCCTCGGCGGCCTGGCGGTCCACGGCCTCCGTGGACAAGGCGATCTCGCGCCAGGCGTCGTGCGCGGCGGCGGCGACCGCGACGATGCCGTCGGCGGTCAGATCGGGGTGCGCGGTCACGTCGATCGCGGGGGCGGCCGGCTTCGCGGGGGTCGAGGCGTTCGCGGGCGTCGGCATCAGTCCGCCACCACCCGGAAGGAACGCAGCGCCTGCGGCTCGTACTCGCGCTGGCGGACCACCTTGAACCAGCCCTGGGGCAGCGGGATGGTGCCGTGCTCCTCGTGCACGACCTTGCCGCCGAGCGGGAGGAACGCGTAGGCCGGCTCGCTCTCGCTGGGTGCGGGGTAGAAGTCGCCCTCGTCCCGGGTGGCGACCAGCGCGTGCGCGTGGCCGGTGCTCTCCCCGAGCGCCAGGATCATGGACTCGCGCGGGCGGCGCGGCTTCGGTCCGGCGGCGCGGACGTCTTCGGGTACTGCGTTCTCCGTGACCTGGACGATCAGCACGTCTCCTTGGCGGTACACGGCCCCTCCTCGTGTTCTCCGTGTGGCTCCGGCGGCAACGGACTTCACGCTAGGGGGCGCTACTGACAGCCGCGTGACAGCTGCGGCTCTTGACGGCGATCGCTTTAGCGGCTTGATTGATTGGCCGACGGCGATCCTGCCACCCGGGTCGGCGCGGCGGCTCCCACCCGACCGGTGCGGCAGCCCGATCGCACCGCCCGTGTCCTCGTCACTGCGCAGTAGGTGCCACATCCCTAAGCGTCAGGAGGACCATCGAGTGACACGTATCGCTCTCGCGAAGAGCCCCGCACGGCGGCTGCTGATCGCGGCCACCGCGGCCGCGGCCGGAGCCGCCTTCGCTTTGTCCGGGGCGGGATCCGCGGGATCCGCGGGCTCGGTCGGGTATCCGGTCGTGCAGCCGTTCGCCCAGGACTCCGTCCAGGTCGCCGCCGGCGTCCTGCCGCCCACGCAGGCGGCGTGCAACGCGGTGGGACGGCGGTGCTTCACGCCGGCGTCGATGCAGAACTCGTATGACGTCACCCCGCTGCTCAGCGGCGGGAACGACGGCCACGGCAAGACGATCGCGATCATCGACTCGTTCGGGTACGACACCGTCGCCGGCGACCTGGAGAACTTCAGCCAGCAGTTCGGTCTGCCGCTGATGTGCGGGATGCCGAACGTGACCTGCACCCCCGGGATGCCGACCTTCCAGTGGGACCAGTGGGACGGCAAGCGGCCGATCAAGCAGCCGCCGTCCGGCTCGCACGGCACCGCCCAGCAGGCGAGCAACGCCTGGGCCGAGGAGGTCGCGCTCGACACGCAGTGGGCGCACGCCACCGCGCCGGGCGCGAACATCATCCTGATGTCCACCAGCGTCGCCGAGACGCAGGGCGTGCAGGGCCTGCCGCAGATGATGAACGCCGAGCAGTACCTGGTCGACAACCACCTGGCGGACGTGGTCTCGCAGTCGTTCAGCACCGCCGAGCCGGACTTCCACGGCGGCAACTCGATCCAGAACCTTCGGCACGCGTTCATCAGCGGCACGGCAGCCGGCGTGACCTTCCTGTCCTCCTCCGGCGACAGCGGCACGGAGAACAACGCGAAGACGCCGATCAAGAACCCGGCGGCCCTGGACACCCCGAGCGTCGGCTGGCCGGCCTCGGACCCGCTGGTGACGGCGGTCGGCGGCACGTACCTGTGCACCGACGGCGCCACCGGCACGACCGTCGACAGCACCAGCCCGGGCGGCCTGTGCAGCAAGTACCCGGGCCAGCGCGACGTCGGCTGGACGGACTCCGGCGGCGGCTACAGCTCGATCTTCGCCCGGCCGTCCTACCAGGACACCCTGCCGGCCGGCTCGACCCCGATCGGCGCGATGCGCGGCGTCCCCGACATCGCGTATCAGGCCTCTGCCGGCACCGGCGTCCTCATCTACGACACAGCCCCCGGCGACAACGGCGGCTCGGACGTCAACGACGGCAGCTGGTACGTGATCGGCGGCACCAGCTCCTCCTGCCCGCAGTGGGCCGGCCTGGTCGCGATCGCGGACCAGCTGGCCGGACACGACCTGGGCCTGATCCAGCCGAAGCTGTACAGCCTGGCGTTCGGCACGGACCACGGAACGTACTTCTTCGACGTGACCACCGGGAACAACACCGTGTCGAGCACGGTCCCGGGCTACCCGGCGACAGCCGGCTGGGACCCGGTGACCGGCCTCGGCACGCCGGACGCGGCGAAGCTGCTGCCGGTCTTGGGGGAGTAGCGGTGTTGCTGCTGGGGCTGGAGTCGTAGCCCTCTCCCAGGTGTCCTGACCCTTCGACACTTCGACGAACGTGGCGTCCCCCTGGTCCGGGGACGTCACGTTTTTTTGTTTGTGGGTTGACAGGCGACAGGCGTTTCTTGACGGCTTCGCGCATGGTTGGCGGGATCCGTTGGTGGCGCGGGTCGGGGGTGGAGCTGGTTTCGCGGGGCGGTGGTGGTGTGGGTAGGTGGGTGAGCCTAAGGCCACAGTCAAGAGCAAAAGCGGCAGTCAAGAGCAAAAGCGGCAGTCAAGGTCAAGGGCGCCTCCGGCGGCGCCTGCGCGGCGAGCGGCCTGGCTCCGGGGAGTGGGGGTCGCGCTGCTAGGCGGCGGTTGTTGCTTGTGGTCGCCTGTGTCCCGGATTCCCCGTCGCTTCGTCGCCCGGAGGGAACCATCCCGGCCTGGGCGGTGTCAAGCCGGATCACTGTTGCTGGCCACCGGTTTCGTCCGGCTGGACACCGCCCAGGCCGGGATGGTTGTGCAAGCACCGCCGAAGCGACGGGGAATCCGGGACAACCCCCGCCTGTGGTGTGGACTCGGTCCACTTCGCGAGGCACAGCGGCGGCGAGGCGGTGTGTGCACGAGGCGCGGGAACTCTTCCCACAGGTGGGTTTGTCCCGGATTCCCCGTCGCTTCGGCGGGCGGAGCCAAGCAGGCCGGTCCGGTGGTGTCAAGTCGCTGATACTGGACCACCAGCTGGGCGATCCGACTTGATACCACCGGACCGGTCTGCTTCCGTAAGGCGACGATGCGACGGGGAATCCGGGACGAAGGCGACCACAAGCAACGTCCGGCGGCAGCCAGCGCGACCCCCACTCCCCGGAGCCAGGCCGCTCGCCGCGCAGGCGCCGCCGGAGGCGCTCTTCAGGCTCTTGACTTTCGCAGTTGCCCTTGACTGTCGCAGTAGAGCCGACCACCTGCCCACACCACCACCGCCCCGCGAAACCAGCTCCACCCCCGACCCGCGCCACCAACGGATCCCGCCAACCATGCGCGAAGCCGTCAAGAAACGCCTGTAAGCCCCCCCCGCCCTCCCAGCCGCACCCACACGAGGAACTCACCCACACCACAGGCAGGGAATCCGGGACTGAGGCGGCCACAAGCAATGACCGCCGCCAGGCAGTGCGGCCCCCCAACCCCCGGAGCGAGGCCGCCCCGCCGTCCGAAATGCCACCGAACGCCCATCTCATGCCCATCACGGCGTTGCCGAAAGGTTACCCGCGCGGGTGCTCGGACCCCTTCCGTCGCGACAATATTTAGTTTACTTTACTGACGAACTCGCACGGCGCTTCATCTGTACGTCACCGAGTACGGCCCTGCTTCACCCACGCCCCACCCGCACGGCACGACATCCCTCCGAGGAGGACGCTTGCATCCGCCCGTTGTGCTGGGAATCGACTTCGGCGGCACCAAGACCGCGATGGCGGTCGCCGAGCCCACGCCCGGCCCCCGTCTCGGGGCTGCCACCGTTCCGACCCATGCTGCCGAGGGCGGCCGGGCTTCGCTCGGCCGTGGTCTGCGCGCTGCGCGGGCGCTGCTGGACCGGGTCGCTCCGGGGCGGGAGCCCGTCGCGGTGGGGGTGTCCACCATCGGGATCCCGCGGGACTCCGGGGTCGATCTGGCCCCGAACATTCCCGGGTGGGCCGATCTGGCGCTGGCCAAGGAGATCCAGGCGGCGTTCCCCGCTTCGGAGGTCCGGGTCGAGACCGATGTGAAGGCTGCCGCGCGGGTCGAGGCTGTCGAGGGTGCGCTGAAGGATGCTGATCCCGGTCTGTATCTGAATCTCGGTACCGGGCTGGCCGTCGCCATCGTCACCAAGGGCGAGGTCATCGCCGGACGGAACGGGGCCGCCGGGGAGATCGGCTACAACCTGCGCGCCCTGGCCGACGTCGGGGTGGCCGCCGGGCAGCGGTCGATCCTGGAGGACCAGGTGAGCGGGATCGGGTTGCTGGCCCGGGCCAAGGAGCTGCTGCCGGATGCCACCGGGGCCAAGGACCTGTTCGCCGCGGTGAGTCAGGACCCTCGGGCCGCGCAGGTTCTGCGCGAGTTCACCGACGAGCTGGCCTTCCACCTGGTGAACCTGGCCATCGCCGTGGATCCGGCGCGGATCGCGGTCGGCGGTGGCATGGTGCGCTCCTGGCCCGTGCTCTACGCGCCGTTGCGCCGCGCGCTGGACGCCGCGGTGCCGTTCCCGCCGGAGCTGGTGCAGGCCGCGTTCCCCTTCGACGCGCCGCTGGCCGGTGCGCTGGCCCTGGCCCGGGCCGCTCTGGAAACCTCCACGACCTCAAAAGCCCCTTGATGACACCGCATGGCTTCTCTGTGACGATCAGGGATTTCACGCGATCGGCAAGCGCACCACAGCAGGACGTAAGACCGCACATCGCAGGACCGCACACCGCACCACGGCACGACGCACCACCGCACATCGCACCACCGCACGACGCACCACCGACACAAGCAAGGCACCACACCACGAAACCAACCACGGGCGCCACATCCCGCAGTAACCGGAAAGGAACCCCAGCATGAGGCGCAGGAAATCGTCTTTGATCGCGATCGCCGTCTCCATAGGCCTGGCGGCATCCGCGTGCGCGAGCACCAAGCACACCTCGGATTCCAGCAGCGGCGGCACCACCGCGGCCAGCTCGGCCGGGGGCTCGTCCACGGGGACCGCCGCGAGCTACAAGCAGGGTGGGACGCTCACCATCTCCAACGAGCAGGGTCAGACCTGGCCGTGCTCGTTCAACCCGTACAACTCCTCCTTCAACCTGGAGTCCCTCGGCTTCATCTACGAGCCGCTGGTCTACACCAACATCCTGCAGGACGCCAAGGAGACGCCGATGCTGGCGTCGAGCTACCAGTGGAACGCCGACAAGACGCAGATCACCTTCACCATCCGCGACGGGGTGAAGTGGAGTGACGGCCAGCCGCTGACCGCGGACGACGTGGCCTACACGTACAACCTGATGAAGCAGACCCCGGCGCTGGACAACTACTCGCTGTGGTCCGCGGCCGGCCTGACCAGCGTCACGGCCACCGGCAACCAGGTCACCATGGCCTTCAAACAGAACGCGCAGGTGTACTTCTACACCTTCGCCACGCTGGTCGGCATCGTGCCCAAGCACATCTGGTCCACCGGTGACGCCGCGGCGCACCCGGACACCTGGACCGACCCGGACCCGATCGGCTCGGGGCCCTACACGGTCAAGTGCACTCCGAACAACATGGAGTACACGGCCAACCCGAACTTCTGGCAGCCCGGCAAGCCCGCCGTGAGCAAGATCGAGTACCCGGCGTACCTGGACAACGGTCCGGCCAACCAGGACCTGGCCAGCGGCAAGGCGCAGTGGGGCTCGCAGTTCATCACCGGCATCAAGTCCTTCTACCTGAACAAGTCGCAGGACAACCACACCTGGTCCCCGCCGGTCCTGAACGTCTCGATCATCCCGAACCTGGACCCCTCGCACGCGGCCACCAGCAAGCTCGGAGTCCGCCAGGCCATCGCCTACGCGATCGACAAGGCCAAGGTCTCGGCGATCGGCGAGGACGGCCAGCAGCTGCCGGGCAACCAGAGCGGCGTGGTCACCCCGACCTTCACCAAGTTCAACGACGCGGGCGCGATCTCCGCGGCCGGCTACGACAAGCCGGACATGACGAAGGCCGCGGCGGCGCTGGCCGGCGCCGGGTACAGCCCGAGCAACCCGCTGAACCTGACGATCATCTCGATCCAGGGCTACACCGACTGGGACGCCTCGATCGCGATCATCAAGGACGAGCTCAAGCCGCTGGGCATCAACCTCACCGAGAGCTCGCTGACGAACCAGACCTACTTCGACAAGCTCTACAAGGGCGACTTCGACCTGGCCTACGGCTCCCAGCCCTCCGCCGGCCCGTCCCCCTACACCGAGCTGCGCGCGTGGCTGCACTCGGCCAACACCGCGCCGATCGGCCAGAGCGCGTCGGCGGGCAACTTCGAGCGCTACAAGAACCCCGACGTCGACAAGCTGCTCGACCAGTACGCCACCGCGAGCTCCGAGGACCAGCAGGTCTCGATGATCAAGCAGATCAGCACGCACATGCTGCAGGACCTGCCGTTCATCCCGGTGACGGAGTCCGCGGACTGGTTCCAGTACAACACCAAGAACTTCGGCGGCTGGCCGACGGCGGACAACCCGTACGCGCAGCCCTCGGCGTACAACTTCCCGGACAACGAGCAGGTGCTGCTGCACCTGTACTACAAGCCGGCCCAGTAAGCGCGCGACCGCCCCGCGCCTGAGCGGGACCGAAGGCGGCGTCCGGAGCCGTACCCCCGGACGCCGCTGTTTCCCGCCCCTCGCATAACCGCTAAGTCAACGAAAGGACAGAGGGTTGAGATATCTTCTGCGCCGAGTAGGGTTCTTCCTTCTCACCCTCTGGGCCGCCCTCACGCTGAACTTCTTCCTGCCGCACTTCATGCCCGGCAGCCCCATCAACACCCTGCGAGCCCAGACCAAGGGCCGGGTCTCCGACGCGCAGTTGGAGCAGATCCTGACCTCGTTCGGCTACAAGCCGCACGCGAACATGTTCTCGCAGTACTTCGACTACCTCGGCAACATGGTCACCGGCAACTGGGGTGTGTCCCTGGGCAGCTCGATCGGCACGCCGGTGTCGAAGCTGATCGGCCAGTCGCTCCCGTGGACGCTGGGCCTGGTGGGCGTCACCACGGTGCTGGCGTTCCTGCTCGGCTCGCTGATCGGCACGATCGCGGCGTGGCGCCGCGGCGGCCTCGTGGACTCGGTGCTGCCCTCGGCCTTCGTGGTCACCAGCGCGCTGCCGTACTTCGTCGTCGGGCTGTTCCTCGTCCTGTTCTTCACGATCGACAACACCTGGCTGCCGTCCTCGGGGAACTTCGACAGCAACATCGTCGCCGACTTCTCGCCCGGCTTCATCGGCAGCGTCCTGAAGTACGCGATCCTGCCGGCGCTGACGCTGCTCATCACCTCGATCGGCGGCTGGGTGCTGACCATGCGGAACAACATGATCACCACGCTGGCCGAGGACTACATCCGGATGGGCCGGGCCAAGGGCCTGTCCGACCGCAAGGTGATGCTGAACTACGCCGCGCGCAACGCGTTCCTGCCCAACCTGTCCGGCTTCGCGATGTCGATCGGCTTCGTGCTCACCGGCGCGATCCTGGTCGAGAAGATCTTCAACTACCCGGGCCTGGGCTACCAGCTCTACAACGCGGTCGGCAGCATCGACTACCCGATGATGCAGACCCTGTTCATGCTGTTCACGGTGGCGGTGCTCGGCGCGCTGCTGGTCTGCGACCTGCTTACCGTCTGGCTGGACCCGCGTACCCGGGCGAAGGGGTGAGGAACCTATGACGACCCTGACATCGGCGGATTCGGCGACTCCGCAGGCCCCGGCCGGCGCGCCCGCGCCCGGCAGGCGCCGCGGCCGCGGCGGCGTATGGCGCTCGTTCCTGAGCAACCGCAAGGCGAACGTCGGCTTCGGCATGTTCGTCGTGCTCCTGGTGATGGCGGTCTTCCCGTCGTGGTTCACCTCGGTGTCCGACCCGACCGCGCCGGCCAGGTTCACGCCGCGCCTGACCCCCTCCGGAGCGCACTGGTTCGGCACCACATCGCTGGGCCAGGACATCTGGGCGCTGTTCGTCTACGGCGTCCGCGAACCCCTGATCATCGCGGTGGTGGCCGGGGGACTGGCGACGATCATCTCGGTGCTGGTCGGCGTCTCCGCCGCCTACCTCGGCGGGATCCCGGACGACGTCATCTCCTTCATCACCAATGTGGTGCTGGTCATCCCGACCTTCCCGCTGGTGATCGTGCTGTCCGCGTACGCCGGCAAGCCGACCCTGACGATCATGATCGCGGTGCTGGTGGCCACCGGCTGGTCCTACGGGGCCAACCAGATGCGGGCCCAGGCGCTGTCGCTGCGCAACCGCGACTTCCTGGAGTCGGCGCGGGTCCGCGGCGAGCGGCGGTCCTACATCATCGTCTTCGAGATGCTGCCGACGATGGTCTCGCTGATCATCGCCAACTTCCTCGGCGCCGCCCTGTACTCCGTGCTCGCCGCGGCCGGCCTTCAGTTCCTGGGCCTGGGCGACCCGAGCTCCGACAGCTGGGGCACCATGCTCTACTGGGCCGACTCGCAGTCCGCGCTGGAGTCCGGCACCGCGTGGTGGGCCATCCTGCCGGCCATCGGCATCGCCGTCCTCGGCGTCGCCTTCGCCCTGATGAACTATGCCTTCGACGAGATCAGCAACCCGGCCCTGCGGCCGGTGCGCAAGCAGCGCAGGAAGCTGGGTACGCGCCGCCGTCCCGGGTCCGTGCGGACCGCCGCGATCGCCGGCGGAGGTGCTGGAAATGAGTGAGCTGATGCCCGAGCCGACGAGCTCCGAAGCCCTGTTGCAGGTCAAGGGCCTGCGCGTGGAGTACGCCACCGCCGGTGGCCCGGTGGAGGCCGTGTCCGGCGTCGACCTGACGCTGGCCAAGGGCGAGTTCCTGGGCGTGGTCGGCGAGTCCGGCTGCGGCAAGTCCACCATGCTGTTCGGCATCGCCCAGCTGCTCAACCCGCCGGCCTCGGTGACCGGCGGCGAGGTCTGGTTCAAGGGCCAGAACATGGTCGCGATGACCGCCAAGTCCCTGAACACCCTGCGCTGGCGCGACTTCTCGGTCGTGATGCAGAGCGCGATGAACGCCCTGAACCCGGTGCACACCATCGGGCGCCAGTTCAAGGACGCGATCAAGGCGCACGCCAAGTGGTCCGAGACCCAGATCCGGGTCCGTTCGGCCGAGGTGCTGGACCTGGTCGGCATCGACCCGGTGCACCTGAAGTCGTACCCGCACCAGCTCTCCGGCGGCATGCGCCAGCGCGCGATGATCGCGATGGCGCTGCTGTTCACCCCCGACCTGATCGTCATGGACGAGCCGACCTCCGCCCTGGACGTGGTGGCGCAGCGCTCGCTGATGGCGCAGATCAAGGAGCTGCAGAAGCAGCTGGGCTTCGCGGTGATCTTCGTGACCCACGACATGTCCCTGGTCAGTCACTTCTCCGACCGGCTGATGGTGATGTACGCCGGCCAGGTCGTGGAACTGGGCGCCACCCGGTCGGTCTTCGACGCGTCGGCGCACCCTTACAGCAAGGGCCTGCTGGACGCCTTCCCCTCGATCCGGGGCGAGAAGAAGCGCCTGACCGGCATCCCCGGCGCGCCGCCGAACCTGGGCAAGCCGCCCACGGGCTGCCGGTTCCACCCCCGCTGCCCGGTGGCGATGGACCGCTGCAAGGTGGACGCGCCGCAGCTGTACACCGTCGGTTCCGTCCAGGCCCGGTGCCTGCTGCACGAGCCGGCACCCGTGAGTGTGGAGGTCGAGTCGTGAGCGAGAACACCCCGTTGCTGCGGACGGTGGACCTGACCCGGCACTTCAGGATCGGCGGCGGGTTCTCCCGCAACAACCTGCACGCCGTGGACCAGGTGAACCTGACCATCAACCGGCGCGAGATCGTGGCCCTGGTCGGCGAGTCCGGCAGCGGCAAGTCGACCATCGCCCGGCTGCTGGCCCAGGTCTACCAGCCGACGTCCGGCCAGATCGTCTTCGAGGGCAAGCCCCTGAGCGAACTGCGCGGCCGCAAGGCGCAGCTGGGCTACCGCAGCGACGTGCCGATGGTGTTCCAGGACCCGTTCGCCTCGCTGAACCCGGCCTACCGGGTCTCCCACGGGATCGAGCGCGGCCTGAAGCTGCACCGCACCGAGCTCTCGGCGGTCCAGCGCGAGCAGGAGGCCGAGCGCGTGGTGGAGGCGGTCGGGCTGAACCCGGCCGCCGAGATCCTGCAGCGGTACCCGTACGAGCTGTCCGGCGGCCAGCGCCAGCGCATCGGATTCGCGCAGGCGCTGGCCTACCGGCCGAAGCTGATCCTGGCCGACGAGCCGGTCTCGATGCTGGACGTCTCGATCCGCATCGGCCTGCTGAACGTGATGGCGGACCTGCGCGAGACCGAGGGCGTCTCGTTCCTGTACATCACGCACGACATCGCCAGCGCCCGCTACGTCAGCGACCGCGTGATGGTGATGTACGGCGGCCACATCGTGGAGGCCGGCCCGACCGAGGCGGTGCTGCAGGAACCGAAGCACCCTTACACGCAGCTGCTGCTGTCGGCGGTGCCGGACCCGCGTGCGCCGCTGTCGGTGGACGTGGAGTCGGCCAAGGCGGAGCCGCCGAAGGTGGTCAACCCCAAGCCCGGCTGCCGGTTCCGCGACCGGTGTCCGCTGGCCGAGGCCATCTGCCACGAGAAGACGCCGGTGCTTGTGGAGCTCGCGCCGAAGCACGAGACCGCGTGCCATGTTGCCCAGCGGGAGACGGCGGGGGCGATGGCGCGCTGACGCGGCGACGAGGTGATGTGGTGACGAAGTGATGTGGTGACGCGCGGTGGTGTGCGCGTGCTCTGCGACGGGGCCCCGGCCGGTCTTGGTTCTTGATTCCGGCCGCCGGGGCCCCACCCGTGCTCAGACCGTACCCGTGCTCAGACCGTCTCCTGAACCCCTTGCCACGCCTCGAAAACCAGCCCCCGCACGGTCCGCACCCCGGAGGCCAGAGCCCCCTCCAGCACCGCGTTCGCCCCGAGCTCGGAGGCCGCCAGCTCCGGCACCAGCGGCGTCATCTTGTCCAGCGTCTCGCGCAGCGGCTCCAGCAGCAGGTCCGCGCTGTCGCCGATGCCGCCGCCGAGCACGACCAGCTCCGGGTCGATGACGGCGGCGATCGAGGCGACGGCGTGCGCCAGCCGTTCGGCCTCGCGCCGGACGACCTCGCGGGCGGTGTCGCTGCCCGCGCGCGCCGCGAGGAACACGTCCTTGGCCGAGTCGACGTCGGCCATGCCGAGGTCGCGGGCGATGGAGACCACCGAGTCGGCGGCCGCGGCGTCCTCCAGCGGCCCCCGGGCCGGCGCGCGGTCCTCGTCGTACGAGCCGTACGGCAGGTAGCCGATCTCGCCGGCCGCTCCGTGCGCGCCGGGGAACAGCTTGCCGTCCACCACGATGCCCGAGCCCAGGCCGGTGCCGATGAGCAGGTAGACGAACAGCCGCCGGTCGCGTCCGGCGCCGGCGGCGTGCTCGCCGAGGGCCGCGAGGTTGGCGTCGTTCAGGACCTGCAGGCCGGTGCCGAGGGAGGCGGCCAGGCGGTCGGTCACCTCGCGGCGGCCCCAGCCCGGCAGGTTCACCGCGTAGCGCAGTTCGTTGGTGGCCGCGTCGATGACGCCGGGGCTGCCGACCACGGAGTGCAGCACCCGCGTCCACTCGACGTCCGCCTGGCCGGCGGCGGCGTGCGCCTGCTCCACGATCGCGTCGACGATGCCGTCGGCGTCGGCCGCGGAGTTCGGGCGGTCGCTGCGGCCCACGACGGTGCCGTCCAGGTCGGCCAGGCCGACGCGGATCCAGCTGCGGCCCACGTCCACCCCGATGGCGTAGCCGGCGGTCGGGTCGGCCTCGTACAGCACCGGGGAGCGGCCCCGGCCGGCCACCGCCTGCTTGCCGATCTCGCGGACCAGGCCGCCGTGCTCCAGCCGGCCCAGCGCGGTGGACACCGTCGGCTTGGACAGCCCGGTCAGGCGGGCCAGCTCAGCGCGGGAGGTGGCGCCGTCGGCGCGCAGCCGGTCGAGCAGGAGCCGCTCGTTGTTGGTGCGCAGGACGCTGCGGTTCCAGGCGGACTCCACGACTCGCGGGCTCCTTGTCGCATCGCGCCTAGATCAGGCTCGGTCGGGTTCGGTCGGGCTTAGTGAGGCTTGGTCAGACTATTCAGTCTGCACGCTCTTGTGCGGAACTGAGCTCACCTGAGCGAACCCGAGTCGACATTAGTCCTCTCCGGCCCTGTCAGTGTCCGCCGCTACCTTCAGAACATGACCTCCACCGCCCAAATATACGGATATGTCCGTGCGTCCAGTCTGAGCCCGAGCGGCCTGCTGGACCTGCAGACCTCCGGCGGTACCACCACCGCGGGCCCCGCCGCGCATCCGCGCTTCTTCTCCGGTTTTCTCGGCGAGGCCGAGCCCGCGGCGGCCGCGCTGCTGGGCGTGGCGAACATCGCCCAGGCCCGCTACTGGCGCCCGAACCTGGCCGCCCTGCGCGACCCGGTCGTGACCTGCAACGGCGACCGCCTGCGCTTCGAGTCCTTCTCCGGCTGCTGCGGCGTCTACGCCCGGCTCGACGTCCTGGACGAGGGCATGGACGGTACGGCGCTGGACCGCGGCACCACCAACGTGGACGTCAACAACGAGCTGCGCCTGGCGCTGGCCAGAGTCCGGGGCGGCGACCCGCTCAAGCTCGAGGTCGGCCCGGAGGCCCTGGTGGCGACCACCTTCGACGGCACGGTGGTCGAGCGCAAGGTCCCGCTCCCGCCCCGCTGGCTGCGCGGCTTCGCCGAGGTCCAGGCCGTGACCTCCGGCTACGATCTGCGCGCCGAACTCGGCGCGGCGGACGCGGCCCGCTTCCTGCGCGGCCTGCCCAACGCCCCGCGCGGCGTGCAGTGGCTGGTCCCGGCCGGCCGTACGCTGCGCCTGGCGGCGTCCCCCGGCCCGGGCGCGATCTGCATCGCCGGGCCGCAGCGTCTCAAGGAACTGCTTCCCCTGCTCCGCTTCGGCGGCAAGCTCCGGGTCTACGGCCCGAACGTGGCGCGCGGCGCGAACCTGGCGGCCTCGGTCTGGCAGCTGGACGTGCCGGGCATGCGCCTGGTCCTGACCCTGTCCCCGGAGATCACCCGGGGCTTCTCGGGCGAGGGCGCGGTGCTCTCGGCGCTGGCCGGGGACGACGTGATCGACGACGCCGAGACCGTCGCCGCCCTGCTCGCCTTCGACGCGCGCATCGAACCGGCCCTGCTGGCCGACCAGGCCGGGCTCCCGGTGGACCGGGTCCGCGCGGCCCTGACCCAGCTCGGGACGGCCGGCCGCGTCGGCTACGACCACGCGGACGCCGCGTACTTCCACCGCGAACTGCCCTACGACTCCGAACGCGCCGCGAAGCAGAACCCGCGCCTGCGCGCCGCCCGGGACCTGCTCGACGCGGACGCCGTGCGCTGGGACGGCGACATCGCGACGGTGACCGTCGAGGACCACGTGCAGCGCGTGCGGTCGGCGGCCGACGGCGCGCTGTCGTGCACGTGCCTGTGGTACGCGAAGTACCAAGGCGGGCGCGGGCCCTGCAAACACATCCTCGCTGCTGACGCCTACCGGCGCGGTGAGCGCGGAGTGGCGGACAGCGCCGATGCCGACACTGATGCCGACTCGGACGAGGCGATGGCGGGGGCGGCCCGATGAGCACGATGAACACGATGAACACCGTGAGCACGATGAACACAGTCGAGGAGTTCACCGCCCTGCTGGCCGGCGGCGACGCGAAGGCGGTCGCCGCCTTCTTCGAAGGGATGACGGAGAAGGAACGGCGCACCTATATCAAGCCTCTGAAGGAGTTCCTGCGCACGATCAGCTGGCGCGCCATGGAGCAGGAGAACTGGCGCGACTTCTACCAGCGCAGGAAGCTTGCCGGGCAGACTCTGACCCCGGCGGCGATGGCCGTCTTCTCCAACGCCTCCGCGACGGCGAAGTTCCTGCGGAGTGTGCAGCGTTTGGACGCCTTCGACTCCCACGAGCCGGCCATCGCGCAGCGGGTGCTGATCGATCGTGCTCCGGCTTGGCTCACCGACCTGCCCGGTGCCCTGCTGGAAACGCTTGAGCCGGAAGACGCCTTCGAGCTGGTGGCCGCCGTCAGCGAGACGGCCGACGTCCGGCTGGCACCCACCCCGGAGTTCGTGCGCGCCTGGGGCGTGAAATTCCGCTCGGTCTACGACGAAGACAAGGCGAAGGCCGAGATCTTGGCCGACCCGCGGTTGGCCGAGGTGCTGCCGCTGCTCTTCGACAACGACGAGAACGACGATCTGTTCACGTCCTATTCCTGGTTCCACGCCGCCGCGACCACCGCCGTGCAGCAGGGTCTGGTGCCCCGTTCGGAGGTGCTCGACGCCAGCCTGCGGCGGCTGCTGCGCGGTGGGCGGCCCGGGGCGATGCAGGACCACCTGGCGTTCTGGAACACGGTGGAACCGGTCGACGGCGAGATCGTCCAGCGGGTGTCCAGCTGTATCAGCCTGCTGTCTTCGCAGAGCGGGACGGTCGCGCGGACGTTCCTGGCCGCGCTGAAGACTGTGTCCGACCACGGCCTGCTCGACATCGAGCTCGCCGTCGAGGCGGCCTCGATCGCGGTGACGCGGTCGGAGAAGAACGTGGTCAAGACCACGCTGAGCTGGCTGGACTCGCTGGTGGCGGGGAATCCGCGGCGGGCCGGGCAGCTGGTGGGGACGATCGCGATCGCGTTCGGCGCGCAGGCGGCGGATCTGCAGGAACGCGCGGTGAAGCTGGTCGGCAAGCACGCGAAGACGCTGGCCGAGGACGAGCGGGTCCGGCTGGTCGCCGAGGCGCGGATCTACCTCGCCCCGGACCTGGCCGCGACGCTCGCCGGGCTGCTGGGGGTGTCGCAGGACACGTCGATGGACGGTCTGGGCCTCGACGCCGGCTACCCGGAGGTAGCGCCGTACGTGCCGCGTCCGCTGCTGCCGCCGATCGCGTCGCCCGCGGAGCTGGCCGAGGTGATCGCGTCGCTGAAGCACGCCGATCCGGTCGAGGCGATGGTCTTCGAGCGGGTGCTGGAGGCGATCGTTGCGTTCGAGCGCACGGATTCGGCGGCGTTGCGGGAGGCGCTGGCGCCGGTGCTCGAACGGGGCCCGGGGACGGGTTGGGAGGTGCGGCAGACCACGCTGACTCCGCGCAGCGCGTTGAGCGCCCTCGTCGTGGCCGCTGCCGGAATCGGCTCCGACGCGCGGCGGTTTCCGCACCGCGCCGAGGTGAAGCAGCTGTGGTCGCGGGCGCGGACCTCGGGCCGTGCCTGGTGGCGCCGGACGCGGACGACGCCCGCCGACTTCCTCCTCCTGCGCGCCGCCGAGATCCACGCCGCGCTCGGCATGCCGGACCTGCCGCCGCTGGTGGCGGTGCCGACGTCGCCGACCGGGAGCATCGAGCCGGCGGTGCTGGCGGCACGGCTGCGGGAGTGCGAGGCCCGGGGCTGGACGCCGTTGGAGGCGGACTTCCATCAGGCGCTGCTGCGGTTGCCGGACGACTGCGGGGATGTGGACGTCAGCGGCTTCAGGTCGAAGGAGGGCTTGCGCTTCGCGGCGTGGGTGGCGGGGGAGCGGGTCGCACTGCCGGAGGCGGAGCCCGCGGATCCGCAGACGCTCGCCCTGGACCGCGCTCGCCCGCGGGCCGAGATCCAGCGCCGCGCGTCGCGGGGCCACGTTCTGGTGCCCGAGACGCTGTTGGAGCTGGTCCCGGGCGTCTGGCACGAGCCGGAGCGCTGCTGGGACCAGTCGGACTGGACCGCGTGCTGGCCCGCGATCCTGCCGAGCCGCCCGGATCTGGCGGCGACGGCGATGATCGGCGGCCTGGACTGGAGCACGGCCCCGCCCTCGCCGGAGTCCGCTGTCGTGCTCGCGGAGGCGGAGCAGGAGGGCCCGCACGACATGACGCACCGCCTGATCGCCGCACGCCTGGTGCACGACGACATCCAGCTGCGCGCCTCGGGCGTCGACGCGGCACTGGTCCTGGCGGCCCGAGGCCTGCTGGACCCGGTGCGATTGGGCACCGCCCTGGTCGCCGAGCTGAAGGCATCGGCGGCGGGCATGCGCCGCGCAGTGCCGGCGCTGCGCGACCTGGCCAACGGCGGCGCGGCGAGCGCGGTGTGGGAGGCGATCACGCTGGCGCTGGCGGGAGTCCTGCCGCCGGCGGTGCCGAAGACACTGTCGGGCACGGCGGACCTGCTCGTGCTGGCGACGGAACTGGCCGGAGTGCCGGGGGAGCGGACGCCGATCGCCGAGGTGAGTGCGCTCGCGCAGAAGAAGGGCGGGAGTGCGGTGACGAACGCGGCGCGGCGGTTGGAGGCGGTGCTGCACCGCGAATAAGAACTCTGTTCCATCGAACTCGTTGTCGAGGGAACCAGCTCCCTCTCGCCGACGTCCAAGCCATATGAAGGTGAGCAAGTACTTGTGCGCCGGTGCGCTCATCATCAGCGTCGCCGGCTGTCAGAGCCCTGCCAAGATCAGCAGTGGCGCGCCCCCGGCGTCGGGCGGCCCGACTTCTTCGGCCGCCCCGACGCCCTCGGTCCCGCTCCTGCCACCGGTCGGCACGCTGACCCGGGTCGCCGAGCTGAGCTACTCCGGCGGGTTCAGCGTGCGCAGCGACCTGGCGGTGCCGGCCGTCGTGGCGTACTCCGACGGGACTGTCGTCTTCAACGGTCAGAAGCGCCTCACGTTCACCCCGGGTGCGCTGGACGTGCTTGTCAGTACCCTGCAGAAGGACCTGGCGGGCCAGCCGAAGACCCTCCCGCCGCCGAAGGGCCACGTGATCCCCGATGTGGCCACCGCGGTCCTCGGCGTCTACCAGCCCGGCGGTGCCTATCAGACCGTGGCCGCGCCCGGGCTCACCGCCAGTACGGCGGCGGACTTCCCGGCGCCGGTGGCCGATGCGTTCGCCAAGCTGCAGGCGGTCACGTCCGACGCCACCACGCCGTACACCACCACGAAGGTGCGCTACTCCGTGACGTGTCCGCCGGGTGCGAGCGGGCCCGAGAAGGCGTGGCCGCAAGGGCTGCCGCAGCCGGGGGCCGGCCAGCCGAACACCTGCCAGGAACTGCGCACGCTCGACGGTCCCGCCGCCGACACGGTGCGGGCCGCGTGCACCGACGTCAACACGCGGCAGCCGCAGCCCGCGACCGTCGTCTACCGGACCGACAGCGGCCCGCGGATCTGCCGATGGCGCTACGCGCTGCCGGACGAGACGCCCTCGTCCTGAGCACGCGACGGCTCGCCGACCCATCCCGCGACCAGAATCAGGCCGCTGTCACGATGCACCGCGTAGTAGGCGAAAGGGCGGTCGAAGGTGACCGACACCTGTCGCACGCGGTGCGTCTGCCTCAGCGCCGCGCCGGCGAACATGCTGATCGCGGTCACAGCCGCCGCCCGGAAGCCGACCGGGCCGAACTCCGCGACGGCTTCCTGGACCGCCTGCTGCACAGCCAGCGGGAAGCCGCTGATCCGCGGGAAGTGGCCGCGGGCACTGTCCGTCGCGCTCCCGAGTCCGAACAGCTCGGCGCGGTCCAGCAGATCGTGTCGCGCCGCGATGCGGAACGGGACTGTCGTCACCATCAGGCTGTCCTGGTCGCGGAACGACTCGACCATCTCCACCCGAACCCCCGGTCCGGCTTCGCCGACGGGTAGATCGGTGCCCCGCGTCATGGGGTGACGCGGGGCACCGGTCATTTCGGTCCCGACCGCCAGCACCTCCGACGGTGAGCACTCCTCCGGACCGAGGACCAGCACCACGTCCACGTCTTCGTCGCCCTCGACGATCAGTGACGTGACCCGGCCGATCGGGGTGTCGGCGACGCGCACGATGTCGAGGTCCCAGCCGGCGCGCTTCAGGGCCGGGATGGAGGCTTCGGCGTCGGCCCACGGGCCGAGGGATTCGGCGATGCCTTCGCGGAACTCGCTGCGCCACGTGACGGTGACCAACAGAGCGCTCGCCAAGACGAACATCGTCGCCTTGCCCACCTCGATCGGCAGCTGGGGGATCAGACCGTCGGTGTGCTCCGAAGCCCAGGCGTCCAGCCGCTTCTGGTCTACGCCCGCGTCTCCGGTCAGCTCGCCGTGGACGCCGTCCGGCAGCCGGCCGAGCCAGTCCTCGTGGAGGCGGACCTGGTTGCGCGTCCACAGGCCGAGCGCCGTTCGCACCGACGGCGTGTGCGCGACGGCCTCCAGCAGTTCGCGCGCGGCGCGTGCCGCCTCCTCGGCGGGGACGCCGATCGCGGCGGAGAGTTCCTCGCGCGTCTCCTGATCGGCACCGTCGGCGAGGAACGCCAGCAGCGGCCAGACGCCGAGGGCGGACAGGACCGCCGAGTCGGCGCCCGCCTCCGCCAGCCAGCGCTTCGTCAGGGCATTGACGTGCTCCACGGCCATCGTGTTCTCCCCTGGTTCTTTCTCGGCGCTCACTCGACGCCGACCCACTCCGGCAGCGCCTCGCACCGCTTCAGCCACGGCGCGGGGATCCCCGCCAGGCCGACCCGGGAAGCCACGATGCCGCCGACGATGGCGCTGGTCGTGTCGATGTCGCCGCCGACGAAGGCGGTGTCCCAGAAGGCGTTCTCGAAGTCGTCCAGGTGCTTGGCGGCGATCCACAGGCAGAAGGGGACGGTGTCCGGGGCCGAGATGTAGCGGCCATTGCCCAAAGACGCGGCGGCGCTGCGCGGATCGGACAGGGGCAGCAGCGTCATCGCGTTGCCGATGCCGTCGCGGACCAGGCCCGGCGGTGTGCGTTCGGCGATCTCGTCGAGGAAGTCGTGGCCGCTCATCGCGGTGTCGGCGGCCAGGGCGGCGGCGACGGCTATCGCCACCGCGCCCGCGACGCCTTCGGGGTGCGTGTGCGTCACCTCCGCCGAGGCTGTCGCCTCGGCGACCACCCGGTCCAGGTCGGCCGAGCCGTACCAGGCGCCCAGCGGCGCGACGCGCATCGCGGCGCCGTTGCCCCAGGAGCCCTTGCCGTCGAACATGCCCTCGGCCAGTTCGCGCCAGTCGGCGCCCTCCTGCCGGATGAGGCGGAGCATGCGGTTGACGCCGGCGCCGTAGCCGCGGTCGAAGTCGTGGTGGGCGGCGAAGGAGTGGGCCAGCGCGTCCTGGTCGACGTGTCCGCGGTCGCGCAGGACGGCCAGTACCGAGCAGGCCATCTCGGTGTCGTCGGTCCAGTACCAGGGGTCCGGGGGCAGGCGGCGGTCGGTCAGGAGCGGCTGGTTCAGCGGGATGAAGTAGCAGGCGCCCACCGCGTCGCCCACGGCCAGGCCGCGGAGCGACGCGACGGCGCGGACAAGGGAGCGGTCGTCGGTCATGTTCCACTTCTTACCGCATGGCATACCACTAACTCACTTCGCTTCGGCCGGGACCGCCCTCCGCTTCGCAACCCGCTCGTCTTTGTCGGCGGCGTCTGCGATGATCTGTGCGGGAAGGAAACAAGTGCTCAAGCTCATCACCCCTTACAAGCCGATTCTGGCCATCCCGGGTACCCGGGCCCTGTTCGTCGTCGCCTTCGTGGCGCGGTTGCCGCTGACCGCCAAGGCCATGGCGCTGACCCTGCACGTCGTTCTGGACCAGGGCGGCAGTTATGCCGCGGCGGGTCTGGCGAGCATGGTGATGACCATCGGCATGGGCGTCGGATCGCCGTTGCTCGGGCGGATGGTGGACCACCGGGGGCTCAAGCCGGTGCTGCTGCTGACCGGGGTGTCGGAGGCGACGTACTGGGTGAGCGCGCCGTTCCTGCCGTATCCGCTGCTGCTGGTGACCACGTTCGTGCTCGGCGGTGTGCTCGGCGTGCCGGTGTTCTCGGTGATCCGGCAGGCGGTGGCCGCCCGGGTGCCCGACGCGCTGCGCCGTCAGGCCTTCGCGCTGGACTCGATGATCGTGGAGCTGGTCTTCATGGTCGGCCCGGCGCTGGCGATCGCGGCCATCACCTCGATGCACACGGCGACGGCGACGATGGCCGCGATCGGCGTGCTGACCGTCGGCTCGGTGGTGACGCTGTGGGTCCTGAACCCGCCGATCGGCCACGGGGCCGCCGGCGGCGACGGCGCGCCCCCGGAGAAGATCCCGCTGAGCACGTGGGTCCGGCCGGCCTTCGTCCTGGTCCTGGCCACCGGTATGGCGGCGAACCTGGTGCTGGCCGGTACCGACATCTCCATCACCGCCCTGCTGCGCCAGCAGAACGCGGTGAGCATGGCCGGGGTCTGCATCTTCGCCTGGTGTCTGCTGTCGTTGATCGGCGGCTTCTGGCACGGCTCGACCGAGCGGCCGTGGCGCCTGCCGGTCCTGATGCTGCTGCTGGGCGCCGGCACGATCCCGGTCGGCTTCGTCGGCCAGTTCGGCTGGTGGTGGCTGGCGCTGATCCTGCTGCCCGCCGGCTTCATGTGCGCCCCGACGCTTTCCTCCACGGCCGAATCGGTGGCCGCGGCGGTCCCGGCCTCGGCGCGCGGACAGGCCATGGGCCTACAGGGCTCGGCGATGACCCTCGGCGGCGCGATAGGCGCGCCACTGGCCGGCACGGTGGTGGACGCCTCCTCGCCGCCCTGGGCGTTCGCCACGACCGGCGCGATCGGTGTGCTGCTGGCCGCCGCGATGCTGGCCTACCAGCGGCTCGCGCGCCCGGCGCAGGAGCGCGCCGTGGTGACGGCCGCCGCCGAGGCGATCGAGGCCGAAACGCCGGTGCCCGCACAGGTGCCGGCGAGCGCGGCCGCCGCGCTCGAGGCCGAGAACGTCGGGCTGGCGACTGCGGCCTGCTAGCGGCCTGCCCGCCGGTTGACGGCGTAGCCGATGTACCGGGCGAGGTCTATCGGCGCCTGCGCGTCGTCGGCCGCGTAGGAGAGGCGGCGGAGCAGGCCGACGCCGTTGAGCGTGACGCCTTCGCGGGCGAGGACGAAGACGAGGGTGAGGAACGCCGCCCGCGCGTTGCCGTCGTCGAACGGGTGGAAGAAGCAGACGTCCAGATACGCGCGTGCGGCTCGCAGGTGCGGCGGCTCGGCAGCGGCTCCGGCTTCGGCCGCGCATTCGGCCAGGCACGCGTCGAAGCGCGCGCGGGTGTCCGCGCCGATGCCGTAGCGCTCCCGACCGCGCTTGGCGAAGGCGGGGTGTTCGCGGAACGGCGGCGGCTGTGCGGTGCCCAGGACGTGCTGCTGCCAGCTGCGCAGCAACTCGAAGTCGAGCCGCACGCCGCGCGCGGCGTCGGCGCGCACCAGGTCGAGCGCCGCGAGCAGCCCCTTCGCGCGGTCGGGGTCCAGCGCGCCGTCGAAGGCTCGGATGTCCTCGGCCGCGCCGTCTCGCAGCGGGGTGTCCGGCGCGGGCTCTGTCACGGCGACGTTGACGGCGTCCGCGCGGGTTTCCTGCCACTGCGCGCTGGTGCGTATCGACAGCCAGTGTTCGAGATGATCCGGCAGCGGCCCGGGATCCCCCGGGCCTTCACCGGGCCGCACACCGGCCGCGAGCTTCTCCGCGATGTCGTCGACCAGGAGCGAGTCGGGGCTGGTCCAGCTTTTGAACCGTCCGCCGATCGCTTCGCCGACCAAGTCCAAGGCGGCGTCCTGTGCGACACCCCACCTGGTCAGGAACCAGATGAGCACGGTATAGCAGTGCCTGTACCAGCCGCTCTCGCAACCGGTGCGATCGACCACTTGCAGGATCACATTGCGGGCGGTGCGGTCCCACAGGATGCGCTGGTCGTCGATCGCCGCGGGGTCGAGGGGATACGCCTCGAACCATCGGGCGAGGGTCTCCAGCCATCCGCGCCATTCGCACAGCGCCGCGACGACGCGGGTGATCGTCTCCTCGGGTGTTGTGAGCGAATGCGAGGTACAGCACCAGTTTCCGACGGGCCCGCCGTCGTAGTCGCCTTCGCCGATCGACCACCGCCAGCCCAGAGCCCAGCGGCCGTAGTACCAGGCCAGGGCGGAGGACATGGCATCGCTCCACGGCATGGCTTTACGGAAGCGCCAGTCCGCCGACTCCCGGCTGCTCAAGGGTTGGCCGGGGCGACTCGGGACCCGCCGCGCCGGGCCGAGCGAGCGCACCACCTGCTCCGCGGTCGTGCTGTCGAACGGGTGGCGGGACGGATCGACCTCGTCCCAGTCCAAGGAGCCGGGCGAAAGATCGGAGGACATGGCGCCAGCCTGCCACGTCCGCAGGCTGGCCGGTCATCGAATAATCGGCGGGCTAAGCCCGCTTCGGCGTCGTCACCACCACGAACTCGCTCCCGTCCTCCGACAGCGTCAGCTCCGCGGTCAGCGAAGCCAACTCCCCGAGCCGGTGCAGGTGCGTGCCGCCGCAGGCGATCTGCACCGTCCCCTCCGGCAGCTCGCACGCCCACTGGCGGCGGGCGGTCAGCTCCGGGCCGGGGGTGTCGATGCGGATCGCGGCGTCCTGCGCGAGCCAGGCCGCGAGGCGGGTGTTGACCTTCTCCGTCAGTTCCGGCAGGGCTTCGCGGAGTCCCTCGGGGTCGAAGCCCTTCTTGCGCAGCGACTTGCCGAGGCGGTAGCGGTCGGTGCTGGCGTCCAGGCCGATGCGTGAGGTGTCCATCGCGAGGCTGTCGAAGTCCGGCTGGCCCAGGCCGTCGGTGCGGACCTCCTTGCGCCAGCGGTCGGCCAGCGCTTCGTTGAGGGCCAGGGCCATCAGGTGGCAGCCGGTGTGCGAGGCGGACAGTGCCGCGCGGCGGGATTCCTCGACGCGCAGTTCCACCGTCGTGCCGGGGGCCGGGGCGTCCGCGCCGTCCGTGCCGTCGAGGACGTGCACGGCCAGCCACTGCCAGGTCTCCTCGCCGCGGCGGACCGGGATGTCCGCGCCGACCGCGAACTGCCCGTCCGGGCCGATTCCGCCGGTCAGGCAGTCCGCCACCGCGTGCTCCGTCCCGTCGGCGCCGATCAGCACGCCGGTGTCGCCGGGCTGGTCGGGCCAGCTGTGGTCCAGCGGATGGAACGGCGTGGCGTCGACGATCACGCCCGCGCCCTCCGGCAGCGGCTGTACGGCCAGAACGGTCGCGGTGCCGGACGTCGCGCCGGCGGGGAAGGTGACGAGGGTAGTAGTGATCTGTGCCATGGCGCCATCGTCTCATCGGCGGCGCGGCGGGAGAGAATAGGCGCATGCGAGCCGTGGTCCAGAGGGTGAGTGAGGCGTCGGTGACGGTGGCCGGCGAGGTGGTCGGGGCGATCCAGGGCCCGGGCCTGGCCGTATTGGTCGGCGTCACCCATGACGACACCCCCGCCAAGGCCGCGCAGCTGGCCCGCAAGCTGTGGAGCCTGCGCCTGTTCGAGGGCGAGGACGGTGAGCTCGGCGAGCCCGGCACCGAGCGGTCCTGCTCCGATTTCGGTGCGCCACTGCTCGTAATCAGCCAGTTCACGCTCTACGGCGACGCGCGCAAGGGCCGGCGCCCCACGTGGAGCGCCGCCGCGCCCGGACCGGTCGCCGAGCCGCTGGTCGAAGCGGTGGTCGCCGAACTGCGCGGGCTCGGGGCGAAAGTGGAGACCGGTCGATTCGGCGCGGATATGAAAGTGGTGCTCGTGAACGACGGTCCTTTCACTGTCGTTCTGGAGGTCTGAAACCCCGAAGGGCATTGGGTTAACTCTTCGAAACAGTTGTCGACTCGGGCCTAGGCGAGCGGTCCGGGGCTCTATATCATTCTCGACAATCACGACCTGGTGGCCACGTCGGACGCGGTTTCCCGCTGCGTCGCGTGATCCCGGCGCGCGCTTTCACGACCGGTGGTGAACCCATGCCTCGCCCTTCCCTGCGCACACTCGTCGTCGCATTCTTGGCGGCCGGTTGCATGTTGTCGGGTACTGCCGCGGCCCGTGCGGCTCAACAGCCTGTCGGTCAGATATATGGTGGCGCGCCGGTCATCGGCGCCGGCCATTGCACCGCGCCGCCGCCGGCGCCCGACCTGCCGGCCGGCGACGCCGCGCCGGACCTGCTGTGGCCCCAGCAGAAGCTGGGCCTGAGCCAGGCCGGCGTCTGGTATCTGAACCGCGGCAAGGACGTCACCGTCGCCGTCGTCGACACCGGCGTCGATCCGTCCAACCCGGCGTTCGGGCCGGAGGCGGTGCTGCCCGGCCCGAGCGTCGTCGACCCCGGCGACACCGCCGACTACGACTGCAGCGGCCACGGCACCGCGGTTGCGGCGATCATCGCGGGCAGGCAGAGCGGCCTGTTCGGCTTCACGGGGGTCGCGCCGGAGGCGCAGATCCTGCCGATCCGGCAGAGCTACGACCCGAAGACGCCCGGCAGCTCGGTGAAGCTCGCCGACGCGATCCGCACCGCGACGGCGGCCGGCGCGCGGATCATCAACATCTCCATCGGCGTCCCCGACGACTCCCCGCAGCTGCGCTCTGCCGTGCAGAACGCGTTGGCCAGCGACGTGCTGATCGTCGCCGCGGTCGGTCCCTGGCCCAAGAGCTATCCGGCGGCGATCCCCGGGGTGCTGGCGGTCGGGGCGATCAACGACGACGGCAGCGCCGTCGATTCCCGACCGCGCAGCGGGAACGGCGCCGGAACCCCGGCGCTGGTGTCCGCGCCCGGCGGCCGGATGGCGGTCCCGGCCGCCGGGTATCCGGACGGTCTCACCGCCATGCAGGGCACGGACCTGGCCGCGCCGTTCGTCTCCGGCGTCGCGGCCCTCGTCCTGTCCTACCGGCCGACCCTGCACAACTGGCAGGTGGTGCAACGGCTGGAGGCCACGGCCGACCCGCCGGTGACTAACCCCTCCAGCGCGCCGGGTACGCCGGCCTCAGCGGATCCGGTGACCGGATACGGCGTCGTCGACCCGTACCGCGCGGTCTCGGAGGACCTGCCGGACGAGCGGCGCCCCGACCCCTCGATCGGTCCCGGCGTCATCGTCTCGCCGGCCGCCGCCGCCATGCCCGGCCACGACGCCGGCGCGTCGCGCGTCGCGCTCGGTGTGAGCGCGGCCGGGGTGCTGGCGCTGGCCGCTCCGGTGGCCGTCGCGGCGGCGCGCCGGGGGCGCGTAAAGGGCTCGCGCGCCGGCGTGTGAGGTGACATAAGGTCGGGGCTGTGACGTCCATCAATGAGATCGCCGAAGACTACGTCGCCCGCTACGTCGAACTGGACCCGCAGTTCGCCACCGACCTCGGTGTGGCCGGGCACGATCACGAGTTGACCGATTACTCCCTGGAGGGCTTCGCCGAGCGCAACACGCTGACGGCTTCCACCCTCGCGGCGATCCGGGCGCTGGAGCCCGCGGACGAGAACGAGCGCGTCGCCAAAGAGGCGATGGAAGAGCGGCTGGCCCTGGCCGTCGAGACCTACGAGGCCGGCGACGACACCTCCTCGCTGAACGTGCTCGCCAGCCCCTTCCAGGCGGTGCGCTCGGTGTTCGACCAGATGAGCACCGACGGCGAGGAGAACCACGCGAACATCGCCGCGCGTCTGGCGGCCGTGCCGGAGGCGCTGGAGCAGCTGAAGGCGACGCTGGCCGACTCGGCGGCGAACGGCCGCACCTCCGCGCGGCGCCAGGTGCTGGCCTGCGCCAAGCAGGCCAAGGACTGGAACGGCGAGTTCGGCGGGGAGAACTTCTGGACCGGCCTGGTCGGGCGCACCGGCGCCGCCGGCGCGGTCCGCGAGGACCTGGACCGGGGCGCCGCGGCGGCCACCGCCGCGACCGCCGAGTTCGGCCGCTTCCTCATCGAGAAGCTGCTGCCCTCCGCGCCGGCCAAGGACGCCGTCGGCCGCGAGCGCTACCAGCGTGCCTCGCGCGAGTTCCTGGGCGATGTCATCGACCTGGAGGAGACCTACCACTGGGGCCTGGAGGAAGTGGCCCGGCTGCGCGCCGAGATGGCCGCGACCGCCGCGCGCGTCGTGCCCGGCGGCTCGCTGGCCGACGCGCTGACCGCGCTGGACTCCGACCCCTCCCGCCAGATCACCGGCGCCGACAACTTCCGCGCCTGGATGCAGGAGAAGTCCGACGAGGCCGTCGAGGCCCTGGCCGGCGTCCACTTCGACATCCCCGAGCCGGTGCGCCGCCTGGAGTGCATGATCGCCCCGACCCACGACGGCGTCATGTACTACACGCCGCCGTCGGAGGACTTCGCGCGGCCGGGCCGCATGTGGTGGTCGGTGCCCGAGGGCCAGACCGAGTTCGCCACCTGGCGCGAGACCACGACGGTCTACCACGAGGGCGTCCCGGGGCATCACCTGCAGTGCGCGCAGACCGCCTACCGCAAGGACGTGCTGAACCGCTGGCAGCGTTCGATGTGCTGGGTCTCCGGCCACGGCGAGGGCTGGGCGCTGTACGCCGAGCGGCTGATGGACGACCTGGGCTACCTGGCCGACCCCGGCGACAAGCTGGGCATGCTCGACGGCCAGATGATGCGCGCCGTGCGCGTGGTCGTGGACCTGGGCATGCACATGGAGTTCGAGATCCCGGCCGGGACCGACTTCGGCAACGGCGCCGAGCACGGCGGCGAGCGCTGGACCCCGGAGCTGGGCTGGGAGTACATGACGGCGAACGTCAACACCACCGAGGCGCAGCTCGCCTTCGAGCTGGACCGCTACCTCGGCTGGCCGGGCCAGGCGCCGGCGTACAAGATCGGCGAGCGGATCTGGCTCCAGGCGCGCGCCGACGCCGAGGCGCGCAAGGGTGTCGACTTCGACCTGAAGACCTTCCACCGGCAGGCCCTCGACCTCGGCTCGATCGGCCTGGAGCCGCTGCGCGAGGCGCTCGGCCGGCTGTAGGCGCGGCCGCGGTCACCGTGCACTGACATCGCGGTTCTGACTCAAGAGCCCGGACTCTCAAAGTCCGGGTTTCTTTTTTGGCGCCTCTGACTTTTGTGTGGGTGGGTGTGGCTGGTTGCGGTTTGTTTGTGGGTTGACAGGCACAGGCGTTTCTTGACGGCTTCGCGCAGGGTTTGCGGGATCCGTTGGTGGCGCGGGTCGGGGGTGGTGCTGGTTTCGTGGGGCGGTGGTGGTGTGGGTAGGTGGTT